>NZ_JBHFKZ010000012.1:0-93738 GCF_042879375.1 Photorhabdus sp. RM323S | reverse complement strand
CGCCTAAATACACACCAAATCAGGCTTTACAAAAAGGCCCTAATAATGGGTATATTGATAAGTTTGGTAATGAATGGACAAAAGGGCCTTCCAGAACTCAAGGGCAACCTTTTGAATGGGATGTCCAACTTTCACCACAAGGAAAGATCCAACTGGGCTGGGCAAGTAGAGATGGTAAACATCTAAATGTTTCGCTCGACGGGAGAATTACACATAAATGAAAGATAAATTCATTTTCTATCAAGAGGTTATTATTCTAAATGTTGATCGTGTAATAGAATATAGCCATCAAAAAGGTGTTATTTTTGGTATTGGTGAAGACGAAGGGTTAGGGAAATCATATGCTGTTTATATACCAAACGAAAGTATAACAGTCTCATTATGGGAAAACGAAATTGAACCAACAGGAAAGAAATTTAAACGCGAAGATTTTTACTAAAATTAAGTGTAATAGTCTGATGTATTAAGGACTAACCGGTCACTCAATTGCTATTGAGTGACCGCTATTATAGTGCCTATCTTCCTAACACAGATTCCCTATCATAAGATAGGGAACTCTTTAGCACTTACTCTCAATCTTGGTTATATAACGCCCTGCCAACCTGGGAAAAAGGTGCACTGATAACCAAAGAGGCGGTAGAATCTGCTGGTTTACTCATTCTTAACCAAAAGTCTCTTGGCACGATGGATACGGACGATTTATCAGTTAATTACAATGACCACCTAGATGAAAGGCTAAAAAAATATTTAACTTTATTGTGTGATACTACTGAGTTGCTAGCCAATACAACGAAAGTACAATGGACTGAAATAAACCGGGCCATTGAATACGGAAAGAATCAAGGTGTTAAGGTAATAGTGACACAGGTGAAACGATGATGTTTAACAAAGATCAAGATTATTGGGCTAGTTGCTACAGCACTAATGAATTTTTACTTATTGAGACTTACTCCGGTCTTGGTAAAACTCGTAGAGACCCAATTTATAATCCTCATATATTGTCTCTTGATGCCGATGATAAATGTATTGGTAAGGATGTTTTACGCGCGTTATTAAATAGTAGAACATTAACGTCTCTTGATGAACGTGTGACTTTTTTTGATCTCGAAAAAGGTAAACAACAATATGTTATCTGGATAGCAATGTTGATGGAAAAATATGGCTATATTTTTTTAAATAAAACAGGATGTGGGGAAAATGAAATCTATTGCGTTTTCCCAGATTTAAAAGATCCTGCTCCTGAATCCATCGGCTTTGAGTATGTAAAACTAGCAATACTTCTTGAACAATAGAATCGAGTAGATGTGAAATGTATTTTTTTAATCTTAACTTAGTTTATTTACAATCATTTAAAATATACCATAATCATCTTAAAAATAAAGAAATTAACTACTTTCACTGCTAAGAATTATGGAAATAACTCACATCCAGCTAATAAGATGCCCAATTATTATGGGCACCTTATTGATAATATTAAGCCAGCTCTGTCATCACTAACTTAGCTATTTCGAAATAAATAATCAGACCGGTACCATCAATAAACGTGGCAATAAAAGGCGCAGATACAACAGCCGGATCAATAGAAAGCCTTTTCAATACCATCGGAATAATGGAAGAAACAATAGCACTCCAGACGGTAATCGCAATGATGGTCAAACTGACAACAATTGTTACCTCAATGCCTACACCTAATATCCAGGCACGGATAAGCGCGGCAAAACCAATCGTTACAGCAACTAAAAATGAAGCGGAAACCTCTTTACGTAACACTGCCCATAAATTACGTAAACTCACTTCCCCCAATGCCATTGCTCGGATTAATGTTGAGGTAATCTGTGTACCACTGTTGCCCCCGGTTCCGATTAATAACGGAATGAAAAACGCCAGAGAAATTGCCGCTTCCAGTTGATCTTCAAAAGCTTTAAGTACCGCGCTGGTGTAAGCTTCCGCAACAAATAACAGCAATAACCAACCAACCCGCTTACGCCATAATGTTATCGGGCTGGTGCTAAGATAAGGTTCATCCAAAGGTAAGGTCGCCCCTTGCAAATGAGCATCTAATGTATTTTCATCTTCGATCAATTCAGCAATATCCTGTGGTCGCAGTACTCCCACTAATTTGCCAAAATGAATAACCGGTACACTATCCATGCCACTGTGATTTATCAAACTATGAACATCATGACGCGGCTGTTCCGGTGATACGGAAAAATAACTTTGCCTCATAATATCTGATACAAATAAATCATCGGCTACCGTCAATAACACCTTCACCGGTAATATGCCATTCAGATAACCTTCATCATCAATGACATATAGATAGGTTGGGATCTGTTCTCCTTCAAGCTGATCAATCAGATTGCTTTTTACCGATAAAACAGAGTCAGCAACAGATACAGAAATAAAACATTGGCTCATATATGCACTGACAGTTGCGTCTTCATTTTTCAATTGATGTTTCTGCTGTTGATCAGCGTTTTTTTCATTAATGGAATGATTAGCTATAGCTAATACATCCACTTTTTCATGGGATGTGACTTTCATGATGTTAGTCCCTATTACTGTTGTGAACTTCAAACAGTACTCACATAGGGGCGAAACCAGATGAGAGAATGCAACAGCTATCTCCACGTCTCAGTTTTAGCACTATACAACGTATCCTGAATTCTCAGAAAGTTACATGGGGATACACCTTGGTTCGATATATCCTGTCCTAATCTTGGGCGTCTCTCGACGTCGTCAGATCAGCAACCTGTGTTTGTATAGGAGCCTCGCCTAACGAGATACTGCACTTAGAATGCGGCACAGATTATAAGCAAAAATCAAAATAATTCAAGATTGATAGTCAGCTTGTTTAGGTTTCATTTAAGTCACTGGCGATAATAAAAAACGGCATAGATTTTCACTTTTTGCCGTTTAATACAAATAATCCCATGAAGGAATTATTTATTTTCTGATTTTGATTTCTTAGCTTCAATTCCTTCAGCTTCAGTAATCAGTTGGTCAGCCGTTTTACCATCCAAGGATTTATAAAATTTTCGTTTTAATTCTTTTATGTCGCCATTAGCCCCTGATTTCGCCAAGTCATTAAAATCAATGCTATTAAACATAGCTGCCTGAATTGATTCATCAAACTTAGCTTTTTTATCACCTGGCAGCGCATCTCTTACCTTCTCAATGGACATTTTCAACGCAATTTCATTAGAAGCATCAATTTTAGGTTGGTTATCACAGCCAGCTAATACAAATCCGAATAAACAAATTGCTAACAACTTTTTCATATTCACCCCCGCAGAATATCAAACAAGGGAATAATAACAGAAGCCGAAACAATAAACCGTTTATAATTAGCTAAACGGATAAAGAATAGGAATAAAATGAAAATTTTTATTTATTCTATTCCAAAACAATTTCTCCTTGCCAGAACTCCCTGACAACGATTTATCAAGCTGTCAGAATATCCTGTAAGTCAGCAGTTTCAGCTGTTTTACCACACATCCCTTGTGCGTGAGCACAACCATTACCCGCAGGAGTTCGCTACAACTTAACCTTTGTTTGATCTGGCGCAACGTCGAAAAGCGGAGGTATTTTAAGGCAGGAGTATAAGTTGGCTGGATAGAAAATATCACTTAATTCATTGTTATTATTGCAAAAATAAAAATATTGTTTGCCAGCGATACTAAAACCATTTGATTAATATAAATTGTTATCATTATCATTCTGGGTTTAGCATTAACAGAGTTGGACCAAATCAGATGAGATCGTACCTGCGTTTATCGCCTTACTTAACTATTCCAATCAAAGGAGAAATAATGTCAGTCATCCACCGTACTGCAAAATATTTTCTGACTGCCATATTGATACTATTGCCTTTTTTTGCTCAGGCAAAAGAAATTATCGTCAAGGATGTCGCCGGCCGGGAGGTTAACGTTGATGCACCGGTCAGTCGGGTTATGCTGGCTGACAGCCGGGTATTGATTGCTCTGAATATTCTTCATCCTGATAATCCGCTTAAAGGTATTATCGCTTGGGATAATGCACTGGAAATCAAATCGCCAGACTTGGCAACCGCTTATGAGAAAGACTTCCCGCAGTTACGAAATATTCCCGTCTTTCCTAATCCTTATCAAAGCGATTTCAGTGTTGAAAAAGCACTGACTTATAAACCCGATCTGGTTATTTTTGATATTGGCCTCCAAGCCAAACTCAATGATAGCAGAACCATTACTTTACTTGAGAAAGCCGGTGTTCCCGTTATCTTTATCGATTTCCGGCAATATCCACTGGCAAATACTATTCCCAGTATGACGTTACTTGGGAAAGTATTCGGTGAGGAAGAAAACGCACAAAAATTTATTGCTTTCTATCAGGAGAGGATGAAAACAATTAATGAACGAATTGGTACGCTGGGCAAAGAACAGCGGCCCCCTGTGTTTATCGAACGCCATGCAGGAATGTTTGGCGCGGAGCATTGCTGTAAAACTTTCGGTAATGGCAATTTTGGTGAATTTGTTACTGCCGCAGGGGGTGATAACCTCGGTGCCCGTTGGTTCCCAGGTATGGGGGGAGAGGTAAACGAAGAACAATTAATCGTCAGCAATCCTGAATTTTATCTGATGACCGCCGCAGATTGGGACCAAGTTCGCCCTGAAAGCCTTTCAGTGCCATTGGGTTATACCGGCAATCTAAAACAGTCACAGGAACGGCTGGAAAAACTGCTGATACGACCAAAACTGAACGTATTAAGAGCATTCCGCGAAAAGCGGGTAATCGCGCTGTATCACCAATATTACGATACGCCGTTTAACATTATTGCCGTTGAAGTTATAGCGAAATTCCTGCATCCGAATCTATTCGAAGATATCGATCCACAAGCCGACAGTTTATATCTGCATAAAACCTTTACCGCCCTTGATGGTAGCGGAGTATTCTGGGTCACAGCAAAATAAGATTTCCTTTCAATCCGTTGGAGTATTCCAGCGGATATTTAATTTCACTGTTTATTTATAATTTCCGTTCGTGAATATGCATGATATTTTATATAACATGCTAATAGACATCCATTATTTTGTACTCTACTATACTGGTGTTAGAAATATAAAATATGACAAGATAAACTTGGTTAGGCAATAAATATAAAGTACACGAATATTCACACACTGAAACCATATTAAGAGGCTATCTTAATAGTGTTATTAATAATCATGGTAAATAAAATAACCTAATGAAATAGATTCTAATTATCACTATATTCTTAAACCAAAGTAACCGGAGTATGTTAATGAAACGATTACATGATATTGAGAAAGAGATGTGGCCTGTTGAATCCTATAAAATGCTTATCGATGGGCAATGGGTCGATAGTGTATCCAAAGAAACAGCTAAAAGTTCTAACCCGTCAACAGGAGAATTGTTGGCTAAATATGTATCCGGTAATGCCGAGGATGTTGATCTTGCTGTCAGTGCCGCGAAAAAAGCGTTTCCCGCCTGGAGTCAAACCTCCGCAATCGAAAGACAATCCGTTTTACTGAAAATAGCTGACTTGCTGGAAGCAGAACAAGAACGTTTTGCTATTCTTGAATCGTTAGATACCGGCAAGCCACTAAATGAGTCCCGGCATATGGATATCCCTGCCTCCATTGACCATTTCCGCTATTTTGCCGGTGTGATCCGTGCCCATACCGATGAAGCTTCAGTTCTCGATAGTAATACACTCAGCCTGGTGATCCGTGAACCCATTGGTGTTGTCGGACAGGTCATTCCCTGGAATTTCCCGTTATTGATGGCAGCATGGAAACTGGCTCCGGCTCTTGCGTCGGGTAACACCATTGTGATTAATCCAGCAACAATGACCCCCATCACACTGCTTGAACTGGGTCGGATACTGAATAAAGTCCTGCCAGCTGGGGTGGTCAATATTGTTACAGGTCGGGGATCTGTTGTCGGTCAAGCTATTCTGGACCATGAAGATGTCGAAAAAGTGGCATTCACGGGTTCCACCAGAGTAGGTTATACCGTAGCCGAAGCTGCGGCCAAAAAGCTTATCCCTGCCACATTGGAACTTGGTGGTAAATCAGCCAATATTATTTTCCCTGATGCCAATATGAAAAAAGCCGTAAAATATGCGGCCAAAGCTATTTTGCTAAATCAAGGGCAAGCGTGTGAATCAGGTTCCCGGTTATTCCTGCATAAAGATATTCATGATGAATTCCTCAACTCCCTAAAAGCAGAATTTGAATCTGTCCGGGTTGGTGACCCACTGGAAAAAGAAACACAGATGGGAAGCCAGGTCAGCCAGGAACAAATGGAAAAAATTCTCAGCTATGTCGATATTGCGAAAAAAGAGGGTGCAACTATCCTGACGGGTGGCAAACGGATTACTGGCGAAGGTTATGATGATGGTTTCTTTATTCAACCAACTATCATTACCGATGTGGCTAATGAAATGCAGGTAGCACGCGAAGAAATTTTTGGCCCTGTATTGACCGTCATTCCATTCAGTGAAGAAGAAGAGGTGATCAGAATGGCAAATGATTCTGATTATGGCTTGGCTGGCGCTGTCTGGACACAGGATATCGACCGCGCATTACGTGTAGCCAAAGCCGTCAGAACGGGTCGTATGTGGGTGAATACTTACCATGAGCTGCCAGCTCACGCGCCATTTGGCGGCTACAAAAAATCAGGTCTTGGAAGAGAGACACACAAAATGATGCTGGATTCTTACACTCAGGTTAAGAGCATCTACATCAAAACCAGTGAAGAATAATGTCAATCAGTGATTAGTGATTTAAAAAAGCCTTCCAATTTGGCAGGCTCAGACCGCCGACCAACCTCATTCAGAATAATGAGGTTGGTTTTTTTCATGACCTCACGGATAGTGGTGGTATATTATCTAATGATCACAGAAATCATTAGATAATGATTACCTACAATACCAATTGATGGATGTATCGTGTTCTTTTTATGTATCTCTATTACTATATTCGTTTCATATTTTTCCATAAATATATATAAATATCTCTATACTTATAGATAACTTTAATCCTCCATCTGCGAATGCACAACGAGCTATCCTTTTAATCTATATCCTCAGCACTAGCCGAAACATTATCAATCGGAGATATTTGTAAAGGTAAAGAAATACCTGGATTTACAGTATGTAAATAAATACATTTTCCTCTTATGTCTTGGCTCAGTGATCTAACCCCAGTCTTTTTATTAGTTACGATGATGGCAAAATCGGCCAGTCAATTTCCGATGCATTTGATGTATCAACCCGGCTAAGTATCACCCGATATTTTTTCCATTCTTTAAGTAAGAACATTTCTTCATTTGTTGCCATATCAAGCTCTACCGCATCAACAAGCGGCGCTATTTTTTCATTTGCAAGAGATAACAATTGAGTTTTTTGGATTTTCGCTATAGATATTAACTCCTTTTTCGTTGCTGGGGGAATATCTGCCCAGCAAGGAAGGTTATCTTCACCAGCGGAAAGTATTTTTCCTTCTGGTGGTGTTCCAGAAAATTGACTAAATGTGTTATCAGTGACAAAGATAGGATCGGTTGGCCATGAACCCGCTTCAATGTAATCCTGTTGTAATAGTATTGGATAAAATGCTTTATTTAATGCGCTAAATACATAGTTTTTATCATTCATAATAACCTGCCAATTGTAATTTTATAATTAAAATATTTTCTTAAATTAATATCCTATTGCCCTAAAATATGTATAAACATTAGGAGCATGATGGGTAGAACTTCTGTAACATTTGAACTGGCTCTGATTTACTACGGATGCCCCAAATATTCCTGCCGCTTGAGGGTCCCAATCATTGTGAGTTAACGTGATATTAAAACATTTATTTGGGAATGGTATTGGAAAGTTATTCAGGTATCCGCCATTAGGATTTCCACCTAAAGAAACCATTGCTATTCCCCACATTTCAATTAAACCCGAAGGCAATTTTTGCCAGCCGGACTGATTTAAGCTTGCGGTGAAAAATGACATATCTGGCAGCTGGTTAATTCTATTGTTAATGTTATTATTTATATCTGAGACAAGTTTCTGAGTTGCAGCCAGTGTATTACTATTGCCAACTACATCCGTAAGCTGAACGACACCTTTTTGTGTTAATGAGGCATCGGGATTTTTTGTTTTAATTTTTTGTTCTAATGCTCTATTGAATTGGGCGGTGAGCTTGGCTATATCTCCATCATCCAAAACATCATTACCAGATTGTGTCGCAATGAAATCAGCGACGACAGAGGATATTGTGGACGACTGACGTAATGCTTTATTTAACACATGAGTGGTAATACCCTCTGGTGCAAATCCAGTTTGCAAACTCGGGCTTACTTCGTATAGTTGTTGACTTACTACATTCGCATTATTACTGATAGAAAACGCTTTAAAATCATTCTTGGAGCTCATATATTTACCTTAAATAATAGTGTCTTATAATCAACGCATTGGATTATTTTAAAAATGATTTTTGGAAATTAAAATCCATCACAGTTTAGTTCGTAAAGAGAATAAGGAAATATTATTCTGGCTTATAAGGTTAACTCTTTTTATATGATTAGGGAGAATGGGTAGTTTAATATTTTAGAATTGAAAATATATCTAAGCCATTTGAAAATTATTTTTATTCATTTTACTTCTTGCTTGATAAGAATGGGAGATTGTTATTGTCTGTATTTATTTTAATTATTTCTGGTAAATATGTATAATCTTGACCCATAATATGGATTTTATTGCTGATATGAAACTATCAATACTGTATTATATTATTCTTGATGTTGAGTGGATAAAAAATACCAGAATAAATAAAGCGATTAAGACTGGGCGTTACATTAACCCCAGTCTTTTTATTAGTTACGATGATGGCAAAATCGGCCAGTCAATTTCCGATGCATTTGATGTATCAACCCGGCTAAGTATCACCCGATATTTTTTCCATTCTTTAAGTAAGAACATTTCTTCATTTGTTGCCATATCAAGCTCTACCGCATCAACAAGTGGCGCTATTTTTTCATTTGCAAGAGATAACAATTGAGTTTTTTGGATTTTCGCTATAGATATTAACTCCTTTTTCGTTGCTGGGGGAATATCTGCCCAGCAAGGAAGGTTATCTTCCCCAGCGGAAAGTATTTTTCCTTCTAGTGGTGTTCCAGAAAATTGACTAAATGTGTTATCAGTGACAAAGATAGGATCGGTTGGCCATGAACCCGCTTCAATGTAATCCTGTTGTAATAGTATTGGATAAAATGCTTTATTTAATGCGCTAAATACATAGTTTTTATCATTCATATTAATACCCTATTGCTCTATAAAATGCTGCTACAGGAATTTGTAAATTTGCAATACTGCTAAAACATTGGAATTGGGCATTATTGACCGTCATTATTGAAAATGTGCCAGCATGCTGAGGGGCGTTACCAACGTGAGTTAATGTGACGTTGAGACATTTATTCGGAAATGGGATTGGAAAGTTATTTAAAGCACCAGGTTCAGCATAAGCATTGCCTTTAACTGATGCTATTCCCCACATCTCAATTAAACCTGAAGGCAATTTTTGCCAGCCGACCTGATCCAGGCTGGCGGTGAAAAACGACATATCAGGTACCTGATTTTCTTTATTTCCTATCGTTATGTTTGTGGTATCTGATAAACCAAGGTTCTTTACAAACGCGGCCTTATCTGGAATGTCTGCGCCGTTTTGGTCTTTTGCCAGTCGATTATTGGCATTATTATTTACATCGGAAACCAGTTTCTGAGTTGCTGCGAGTGTATTACTTTCTCCTGTTTGGTCAGTGAGTTGAATAATTCCTTTTTGTGTTAATGAGGCATCGGGAACTTCTGTTGTGTTATTTTGTTCCAAGGCTTTCTTGAATTGGGTGGTGAGTTTGTCTGTATCCCCTGTTGGAAACCCAGTTTGCAAATTTTGTTCTTTTTCATATTTTTCTTGATTTACTACATTTGCATTATCATTAATAGAAAAAGCCTTAAAATCATTTTTTTGACTCATGTATTATCCTTAAAGTTTCGGGCCATTAACGTCAGTCATAGTTTAATTTGGAAAAATAATAATGAAATACTATTCTGACTTATAAGGTTAACTATTTTTATATAATTGATAGTATTGGTTGGTTGAATTTTTATCAATCTAAATTGATGGGGTATTGCATTACTTTTATGCAAATCTATAGCTATAATTATTTTAATATTTTTTTCATAAATATATATAAATCCAACGATTAAGACCGGGTGTTATGCTAACCCCGGTCTCGTTATTAGTTACGATGATGGTAGAATCGGTCAATCAATTTCCGGCGCTTTTGAAATATCAACCCGGTTAAGTATTACTCGGTATTTTTTCTATTCTTTAAGCAATAGTGCTTCTTCATTTGTTGCCATATCAAATTCTACCGCATCAGAAAGTTGAGCTATTTTTTCATTTGCCAGAAGAGAGTATTTTTCCTTTTGGTGGCATTTCTGAAAATTTATTAAATATGTTATCAGTTACAGGGATAGGATCATTTGGCCATGAACCTGCTTCAATGTAATCCTGCTGTAATAATATAGGATAAAATGCTTTATTTAATGCACTAAATATATAATTTTTGTTATTCATCATTACTCACCAAATATATAATTAAATAACCACAATGTTTCGATTATTTCAAATTAATATCCTATTGCCTTAAAATATGCTCCAATAGGTGAAACATGATTAGTAGGACTTCTATAACATCGGAACTGACTTTGATTTACGACATGTACTGAACATATTCCGGCATCTTGGGGATTATAACCAGCGTGAGTTAACGTAATATTAAAACATTCGTTCGGAAATGGTATTGGGAAATTATTTAGATACCCAGCCTCGATAGAGCCATTGCCGTCAACTAGTACAAATCCCCACATTTCAATTAAACCCGAAGGTAATTTTTGCCAACCGGTCTGTTTCAGGTTTACGCTGAAAGACGACATATCTGGAATTTGATTAACCCCAGTTCCCACCTCCCGTTTCGCTGCTTCTTTTAAGCCTATATTTTTCAAAAACACATTTTTATTAGGAATATCTGCACCGTTTTGTGCCTTTTCCAATGCGTAATCGGAAATTTTAGTTATAAATTTTTGTTCTAATGCTCTATTTAATTGAGCGGTGAGTTTTGCTATATCACCATCATCCAGAAGATCATCGCCAGATTGTGTCGCAATAAAATTAGCCACAACAGAGGATATGGTTGATGATTGACGTAGCGCCTTATTTAAAACATGAATGATAATGCCTTCTGGTGGAAATCCATTATACAAACTCAGACTATCTTCATATCTTTCTTGACTCACTACATTCGCATTATTACCAGTAGAGAAAGCTTTAAAATCATTTTTTGGGCTCATATATACTCCTTAAATTAAGTAATGTACTTCATAAGAAACATATTAAATTATTGTGGAAATAATTTCTCACCACTAATGTCAATTATAGTCTGGTTTGGGGTAAATAATGAAATATTCTTTTGGCTTAGGAGGTTAACTATTTATATGTAATTTGTAGTGATAAGTATTTTAATGTTTTTAAATTAAAAATATATCTAAATTAAATATTATCATTATGTTATGAATAATTTTATGTTTTAGTGTTGTGACAAGTTGTTTATTTTGACAAATGTGTTTTAGCTATTTTAGGTGTGTGATCTTGGGTGGGAATATTTTTGTTCTCAATGAGATAAATTAATTTCTTTAAGTAGATATAATTTTCTATTGTGTTTTTTAATGGCGTTATTATTAAAATTATTTAATTGAGTGTTTATATGATTATGTTAATTTTGTACTTCAATATTTCTGCGTGAATAATGTTCTTAATAGTCGAATCCGCCAAATGTTATTTAAAGATAATAATAAGATGCAGCTATGGCGAATATATCAAATAGTTTCGGGTATATGTTACCAGTGTAATGATAAGAAAATATATCTGGAAAATAGGTAAAATAAATCGTTATAATTATCCCTGATGTAATCAAGTGAGATACGGCAGTGACTGAAATATATAGTGATGAATATTGGATGCGGAAGGCTATGGAACGAGCAATAAAAGCATGGGAGCAGGGGGAAATACCTGTTGGCGCTGTATTGGTCGCTGATAATCAAATCCTTGCGGAAGGTTGGAATCAATCTATTATTGCGCATGATCCTATTGCTCATGCAGAAATTATTGCATTACGAAAAGGGGGAGGGAAGTTACAAAATTATCGTCTGTTGAATACTACCTTATATGTCACCCTTGAGCCTTGTATTATGTGTGCTGGCGCTATGGTACATAGCCGTATCCAGCGACTGGTTTATGGTGCCAGCGATATGAAAACGGGTGCTGCCGGTTCTTTGATCGATATATTGCGTCATCCGGGTATGAATCATCAGATTGAAATTACAAGCGGCGTACTTGTTGAAGAGTGTTCCACGATGTTGAGTGCTTTTTTCAAACAACGTCGGGAACAACATAAAGCGTTAAAAGCCGCCAGAAAACAGCAGGAAGAAAATCAACAAAAATTGTTGATTAAGAGTCTATTGGGATAGCAGTTAATTGTTTATTTTTGTTTTTTCTTCCTGAGAAATTAATTTCTTCCGGTTTTCTTTGGCTTGTAAATAGCCGACTAAACTAAGCTGATAACGGCGGATATTTTCGACATAGCGATAAGCCTCATGCCCACGGGCGTATCCATAGGTGGTATTGGTGTAGTATTTTTTCTGGCTTAACAGGGGGATTCGGGCTTTGACATCAAGCCAGCTATTGGGATTCCCTTTCTGTGATGCCGTTAGTTTACGGGCATCCAGCATATGACCATAGCCCATATTGTAAGCAGCCAGTGCAAACCAGATTCGCTCATCTTTAGGGATATTTTCAGGCAGTCGTTTCATTAGGTTTTGCAAATAGATTGCGCCTCCCTTAATACTTTCTTCTGGATCAAGGCGGTCAACAACACCTAATCCTTTAGCCGTCGGGCTGGTTAACATCATCAGGCCACGAACCCCGGTGGGAGAGGTTGCCTGCGGGTCCCAATGAGACTCTTGCCAGGCAATGGCAGCCAGGAGTTGCCAGCTGATTTCGCCGGAGTATTTCTCAAACAGAGGTTGATAAGTAGGCAGAATATGATCAATTGCACTGAGAAAAGAGAGTGTATCGAAATAATCAAATGAGCCGACATGACCAAAATATTTCTCTTCCAACCGTGGCATCACATCTTCTTCCGTCATCTGGCTGAAAAAATCTAGCATGGCGGCATAAAGGCTGTAATCATCAATACGCTTTAAATACCACGTCAGGGGATTATCTTCACTGATATCAAAAGCAATAGCTAAATTAGGGTGAGTACGCTGTTGCAATGCGACATTGATAGAGTCGCCCAAGGTGTAATCCAGTTTGCCTTCTGATACCAGTTCCAGTAATTCCCGAGTGTTGTATTGCTGTGTCTCATCCCATTCAAGTTCTGGGTAAGACTCTTCTTTTATCTTTTTCAGCGTATTGACATGAGCTGAACCGGAAGTGACCAGCAATTTTCCTTTCAAGTCCTTAAAAGAGCGGGGACGTGGAGTCCCTTTGCGGTAAATCAGTTGTTGAGAAACAGAATAGTAAGCTGGGCCAGTGTGGGTTTGCTCCAGTCTCTCCTCATTATAGGTAAGACCGGCAGCCAAAAAATCAGCGTCACCCTTTTCCAGATCATCAAATAACTGGTTGAAATTTGTTCTGAATTTGATTTCCAATTTAACGCCAAGATAATCAGCAAAGCGTTTCGCCAACTCGTAATCAAACCCATTTGGTTCTTTTTTGCTTGTAAGATGAATCAGAGGTGAGCTGATTGTGCTGATCCGTAGCTCTCCCCTGGTCACGATCCTGTTAATCTGCTCCCGCTGTTTATTCGGCCAACTGATGTTCAGACTGATAATTGCGGCAGAAAAAAGAGCGATAACAATGATAACGAAATAATTTATTTTTATATTATTCAAACGGTTATCTCTGTATAACGCGGTGTGGTGCGATGTAAAAACGCGTTATATTATCATGGCTTATATCCTCGCCCGCACTGGGCGAGGGTTTACGGCGGATTTTGCTAAATTTCCAGTGATTGAGCATTTTGCGGAACAAAAACTTGCGACGCAACTTAATTGATACCATTTGCATAACCTGGCGATAAAATAATTAGCATTAATAATCGTCACGCAAACGGTTTCGTCACTGGTCGCAATCCTCTATAATGTGCCCGTTTCCCCCTGAGGCATCAGTCAGGCTTTGCTTCTAAGATGAGAGAATGTATTACTATGGAAATTCTGCGTGGTTCACCCGCTTTATCGGCATTTCGTATCACCAAGCTCCTTTCTGTGTGTCAGGAACAGCAACTTCCGATCAATGATATTTATGCGGAATATGTTCATTTCGCAGAAATTAATGCAACTTTGAGTGATGTTGATTTAGCAAAATTACAACGATTATTAAAATATGGACCTTCTCTGGCTGAACACGAACCACAAGGTACATTGCTGTTAGTGGCTCCTCGTCCGGGAACCATTTCCCCGTGGTCTTCGAAAGCAACCGATATTGCTCACAATTGTGGTCTGTCTCAGGTTGTACGTTTGGAGCGTGGTCTAGCTTACTACGTTCAGTGTGATGAAATGAGTGAGGCACAATGGCAAACGTTATCGGCGTTGTTGCATGACCGGATGATGGAAACGGTTTTTACGCAACTGGAACAGGCGGAGAAATTATTTTCTCATCAGCAACCCGCTCCGTTAAAACGCATTGATATTCTGCAAACAGGGCGTAGTGCGTTAGAGAAAGCCAATATTGAACTTGGGTTGGCGTTGGCCCCGGATGAGATTGATTATCTGATGGAGGCTTTCCAGAAACTGGAGCGTAATCCAACCGATATTGAGCTTTATATGTTTGCTCAGGCTAATTCAGAGCATTGTCGCCATAAAATATTTAATGCTGACTGGATTATTGATGGTCAGGAGCAGCCAAAATCACTGTTCAAAATGATTAAAAATACCTATGAGCAGACACCTGATTATGTCCTGTCAGCTTATAAAGATAACGCCGCTGTCATGGAAGGGTCTGATGTTGGCCGTTTCTTTCCCCGTGCGGAAGACGGTTCATATAATTATCATCAGGAGCAGGCCCATATTCTGATGAAAGTTGAAACTCATAATCACCCAACTGCAATTTCCCCGTGGCCAGGGGCATCGACAGGTTCTGGTGGCGAAATCCGTGATGAAGGCGCGACGGGTCGTGGGGCCAAGCCAAAAGCCGGGCTGGTAGGATTTTCGGTATCTAATCTGCGGATACCGGGTTTTGAACAGCCGTGGGAAGAGGATTTCGGTAAACCGGATCGTATCGTCAGCGCTTTGGATATCATGACTGAAGGCCCTCTGGGCGGCGCTGCATTTAATAACGAATTTGGCCGTCCGGCGCTGCTGGGTTATTTTCGTACCTATGAAGAAAAAGTAAGCAGCCATAACGGCAGTGAATTACGTGGCTACCACAAACCCATCATGCTGGCGGGTGGGATGGGGAATATCCGTGATGAGCACGTCAAAAAGGGTGAAATTTCTGTTGGCGCTAAATTAATTGTACTTGGCGGCCCGTCTATGAACATTGGTTTGGGCGGTGGTGCGGCATCTTCTATGGCGTCTGGTCAATCTGATGCTGATCTGGATTTTGCTTCTGTTCAACGCGATAACCCGGAAATGGAACGTCGTTGTCAGGAGGTGATTGATCGCTGTTGGCAATTGGGTGAAAACAATCCGATTCTGTTCATTCATGATGTCGGTGCTGGTGGGCTCTCTAATGCTATGCCTGAGCTGGTCAGTGATGGTGGTCGCGGTGGACGGTTTGAACTACGTAAAATTCTTAATGATGAACCGGGAATGAGTCCACTGGAAGTTTGGTGTAATGAATCTCAGGAGCGTTATGTACTGGCTGTTGCGCCAGAACAGCTTCCTCTGTTTGAAGAGATTTGCCGGCGTGAGCGGGCACCTTATACCGTTATCGGCGAGGCAACAGAAGAGCGTCATTTGCTGCTGAATGATGAGCACTTTGATAACCAGCCAATTGATATGCCGCTGGATGTGCTGCTGGGTAAAACGCCAAAAATGTTGCGTAATGTCAGTACATTAAAAGCCAGTGGTGAAAACCTTGAGCGCCGGGATATCAATCTGGCGGAAGCTGTTAAGCGCATTATGCACTTGCCGGCTGTGGCGGAAAAAACATTCCTGATAACGATAGGCGATCGCACAGTGACTGGCATGGTTTCCCGTGATCAAATGGTTGGTCCGTGGCAGATCCCGGTGGCAGATTGTGCTGTTACTACTGCCAGCCTTGATAGCTACTATGGCGAAGCAATGTCTATGGGTGAACGAGCGCCAATCGCTCTGCTGGATTTTTCCGCTTCTGCCCGTATGGCTGTTGGTGAAGCGCTAACGAATATCGCTTCTGCTTATGTTCAGGATTTGAAACGTATCAAGCTTTCAGCTAACTGGATGTCTGCCGCGGGTCATCCTGGCGAGGATGCCGGTTTGTATGCGGCAGTTAAAGCTGTGGGTGAAGAGCTGTGTCCTGCTCTGGGGCTGACTATTCCAGTGGGTAAAGATTCCATGTCGATGAAAACCTGCTGGAATGACCAAGGTGAAGAGCGTGAAATGACGTCACCTTTGTCACTGGTGATTACCGCCTTCGCCAGAGTGGAAGATGTGCGTCGTACAGTCACGCCAGAGCTTTCCACTGATGACGATAATGCGTTGTTGTTAATCGATTTGGGACAAGGGAAGAACACCTTGGGTGGCACCGCGTTGGCACAGGTTTACCGCCAGCTTGGTAACAAGACTGCTGATGTACGTAGTGCCGAGCAATTGGCTGGATTTTTCAATGCGGTTCAGCAACTGATTGCAGAACAGAAATTACTGGCCTATCACGACCGTTCTGATGGTGGCTTGCTGGTAACCCTGGCTGAAATGGCTTTTGCCGGTCATTGTGGCCTTGAAGCTGATATCAGTGTGTTTGATGAAGATATTCTGGCTGCACTGTTTACGGAAGAGTTGGGTGCTGTAGTTCAGATCCGTTCATCTGATAGAGCATTTGTTGAAAACCTGCTGGCAGAACATGGATTGGCTGCTTGCGTGCATTATTTGGGTAAGGCCAAAGTGGGTGATGATTTTGTCATCTTTAGCGGCAATACCGAAGTATATCGTCAGAATCGCAGTACTCTGCGTCTATGGTGGGCCGAAACTACATGGCAAATGCAGCGTCTGCGTGATAATCCGGAGTGTGCAGATCAGGAGCATCAGGCTAAACGGGATAATCAAGATCCTGGACTGAATGTAAAACTGACTTTTGATATTTCAGAAGATATTGCCGCGCCTTACATTTTGCAGCGGGTAAGGCCGAAAGTGGCTGTCCTGCGTGAGCAGGGTGTTAACTCCCATGTTGAAATGGCCGCTGCCTTCCACCGGGCGGGTTTTACAGCTATTGATGTGCATATGAGTGATTTGCTGTCTGGACGTATCGGATTGGAACAGTTCCAGACATTGGTCGCTTGTGGCGGCTTCTCTTATGGTGACGTGCTGGGTGCTGGTGAAGGTTGGGCGAAATCAATTCTGTTCAATGAACGTGTTCGTGATGAATTTGCGGCTTTCTTTACACGGCCTGATACTCTGGCGCTTGGTGTTTGTAATGGTTGCCAGATGATGTCTAACCTGCGGGAGTTAATCCCAGGTGCGGAACATTGGCCGCGTTTTGTCCGTAACCGCTCAGAACGTTTTGAGGCTCGTTTCAGTTTGGTGGAAATTACGGACAGTCCGTCACTCTTCCTGAAAGATATGGTGGGTTCACGTATGCCGATTGCTGTTTCTCATGGTGAAGGGCAAGTGGAATTCCGCGATAGCCAGCATCTTAAGATGCTTGAAAGTAACCGGTTAGTGGCTTTGCGTTACGTGAATAACTATGGTCAGGTCACGGAAAATTATCCAGCTAACCCAAATGGTTCAGTGAATGGTATTACCGCAGTCACCAGCGTTGATGGGCGGGCAACTGTGATGATGCCGCATCCAGAAAGGGTATCCCGCACTGTGAATAACTCTTGGCATCCAGAGGAGTGGAGCGAAGATGGTCCGTGGATGCGGATTTTCCGTAATGCCCGTAAGCAGTTAGGGTAGTATTGCTGTGTAAGTAAATTGTGTCCGGCGGTTTTTAACAAAAACCGCCATAAATCTTAGCTTTTTGCCAAGCTTTGCAGACCATCTCGCAGCTCATTAGATGACACTATCCGCCCAGCTTTCACGTCTTTTTCAGCAAAGGATAGCAAGCGCAGCAATGCCATTTATTCTTGCTGCATTTCAAACTTTTTTTTAAACGCAGAAATTGTTGTAATCCGCGAATTTTGAATTTGATACATATTTTCTTCCGATATAGAGACTTTTTTGTTTTTGTCCGCAATGACATGATGCTAGTGCTAATTATTCAAATGTGAAAGTCTTGTACCGGAAATTCTTAGGAATTCAGGCCCTGTTTCACCATTGTCTCAATTAGCCGACAAATGCCATTATAGGTGTCTCAAAAAGGAGACATTTAATTATATGATTTATATCTATTTTAATTTTCATGATTTCAGGTGTCTGTAATTGGCGACAGAAAACAAATTTTATTTATGCCAGAAACAAGGTATTTTGTAGCTGAAACGTTAATTTTTTTATTTTTAATAATAAAATCAAATTATTATAATTTTAATTTTAATGTTGGCACGGAATCTGCATTAGGTTAGCGCAGTTGCTCATTCAACTTCTTATGTCGGTCCACAACAAGGTGGAGATATCCACATAAACTATCGAATGATGCCAGAGTAAGGTGCCTACCGTCCAACTCAGTGATATCGCTTTCGGGCCTTATCAAACATCGGGCGACACGTGGAGTGAGGCACCAACCTATGTTTGACTGTAGATAAACAGCAGGCATGCGTTATCCTCACTGGCGGGGTAGTAGCAAAAACGACTATCCCGCCATCATAATTCCAGGTTTCTGCCTGCGCCATTGTTGATCGTTTGCATCTTAACTATTTATCAGTAGCAGCAAAATTTACCCGCCGATGGGTTTTTCTATCTGCCCTTTGTCGGTTAGCATAAGTGTACTGGCAGGTTGTGAGATGATTTCCTTGAAAAAATGGCGTTTGTTTCCGCGCTCATTGCGCCAATTAGTTGTCATGGCCTTCTGGCTGGTGTTATTGCCGCTATTGGTTTTGGCTTATCAGGCTTACCAAAGTCTTGATCAGCTCAGTGAAAAAGCGGCTGATATAAACCGTACCACGTTGGCAGATGCCCGCCGTAGTGAGGCGATGACGGGGATTGCACTGGAGATGGAACGCAGTTACCGTCAATATTGTGTGTTGGGGGATAAAACGCTGGAAAATCTCTACCAAAGGCAATATCGGCAATATGCTAAGATGCTGAAAGAGCAGATGGCGATACTTGATGATCAGCAACATATCAAGACGCTTGACAACTTACTGCTGCAATTAACAAAAATCACTTGTCTCAATAGTGAACCCACCGAACCCGCCGCTCAGTTGCTTGAACAATTCTCTGATGCCAATAGTCAGATGGTACAGGCCACCCGTGATGTTATTTTCAGCCGGGGAGAACAGCTACAGAGAGATATTGCTGATAAAGGCCAATTTTTTGGCTGGCAGAGCCTCATTTTGTTTCTACTTAGCGCGTTACTGGTTGCGTTATTTACCCGCATGATTATCGGGCCGGTTAAAGGTATTGAACGAATGATTAACCGACTGGGCGAAGGGCAATCATTGGGGGTTCGTATAGATTCTTTTCCTGGGCCAAGAGAGCTTCGTTCCCTGGCACAGCGGATTGTCTGGCTCAGTGAACGCTTGGCCTGGCTGGAATCACAGCGCCATGAGTTTTTACGTCATATCTCTCATGAACTGAAAACGCCGCTGGCAAGTATGCGGGAAGGGACAGAATTATTGGCGGATGAAGTTGCAGGCCCATTAACGGCTGATCAGCAAGAAGTGGTTGCGATTCTTGATAATAGTAGTAAACATTTACAGCAATTGATCGAGCAATTACTGGATTATAACCGTAAACTGGCAGATAACCCGACGGAACAACAGCAGGTTTCTTTACGGGAAATTGTTAATGAAGTGGTTTTATCACACAGTTTACCGGCGAGATCAAAGAATATTCAGACAGAAATTCAGCTTAATACTGATATTTGTTGGGCAGAACCGACGCTATTAATGCGGGTTATTGATAATCTCTACTCCAATGCGGTGCACTATGGCGCTGAATCCGGTAACATCTGGGTTTCAGGTCGTCAGATTGGCAAATGTGTTCAAATTGATGTTGCCAATACAGGTACACCAATTCCTGAATCAGAACGTAGTATGATTTTTGAACCGTTCTACCAGGGAACGCTCCAGCGCAAAGGCGCAGTGAAAGGCAGCGGTCTTGGGCTCAGTATTGCGCAGGATTGTATTAAGCGTATGGGGGGCGAACTGTTATTAATTCAGAGCGAATTTGCTGACGTTTGTTTTCGTATTGAATTGCCATTAACTGCTGAGAATGAATAAATAATGCATAACAGGTCTACTTACCGTTTTGTACAAAAGACGGATCGGCAGAATATTGCAGTGCAGCCTGGGAAAAACGCTTTTATCGCCAGACTCTTGTTACCGCGAGTTTCAGTTTGGGGTTTCAGAATAATTCCGCTGATCTTTGCTCCTTTTTTATTGACGGGTTGCGTCAAGGCTCCGGTTAATCACGATTTAACCACAGTTGCCCAGATGGTAATCCCAGAACAGCGGGTGACAGATTATCGTGCCGCAGATTGTGATTTGATGTGGGATATAGAGACGTCGCAATCGGTTGAGAACGCGCTTTACTGGCTGCGATTGATCGACTGTTCAGATCTCTTGACGTCAGCCAGAGCCCGTAATGTAGCGAAATACATCATTCCGGTTACTTGGGATCTGGCTTTCAGGCAAAGTATTTTACTTAACAGTGCCGGGCCAACGTTGGCTGAACGTCGGAAAATGGTTGAAAATCTGAATAAATACCGACTGAAATTCCCAGAACCATTGCGACCATTATTAAAATTGTGGCGCGAACAGCAGATTCAGCAAATTGCAGTTGCGGAGGAGCGGGCAAAATTCCAAAAATTACAGGCGGATACGGATAATAAAATTGATCGCCTGCGCGAAAGCCGTGCACAGCTGGAATTTGAACTACAGGAAACGTCCCGTAAATTGGAAAACCTGACAGATATTGAGCGTCAGCTCTCTTCCCGTAAGCAAAATCAGGGTAGTACTGGTTCAGGCAGCTCAAATGGACATACTGAGACGCCGGCAATAGCATCACCTAGCGAAAATAGTAAGCCAGGTAATACATCTGAATCAGATAAAGGAGCAGCACAATGACAGCGCGTAAGCCAGCCCATCTTCTTCTGGTTGATGACGATCCGGGTTTGTTGAAATTATTGGGAATGCGTCTTACCAGCGAAGGTTTTCGTGTCACAACCGCAGAAAGCGGCTGTGAAGCACTGAAATTGTTAGCGAAAGAAAAGATCGATTTAGTGATCAGCGATTTGCGTATGGATGAAATGGATGGTATGGCGTTGTTTGCTGAAATCCAGAAACAGCAACCCGGTATGCCGGTCATTATCCTGACCGCTCATGGCTCCATTCCGGATGCAGTAGCGGCAACTCAGCAAGGCGTCTTTAGTTTTCTGACCAAACCTGTTGACCGGGATGCGCTTTATAAAGCGATTGATGGCGCATTGGCGTTATCCACTCCTGCTGGTGATGAACAATGGCGGGAGCAGATAGTCACCCGTAGTCCCGTTATGTTGCGCTTGTTGGAACAAGCACGAATGGTCGCTCAATCCGATGTGAGTGTGCTGATAAACGGCCAGAGTGGTACGGGGAAAGAAGTGTTAGCCCAGGCCATTCACCGCGCCAGCCCACGGGCGAAAAAGCCATTTATTGCGATTAACTGTGGCGCGTTGCCGGAACAACTACTTGAGTCAGAACTGTTTGGGCATTCCAAAGGGGCATTTACCGGTGCGGTCAGCAGTCGTGAAGGGTTGTTTCTTGCGGCACAGGGCGGGACACTGTTTCTCGATGAAATTGGTGATATGCCGCTGGCTTTGCAGGTTAAATTATTGCGGGTATTGCAGGAGCGTAAAATACGCCCGTTAGGAAGTAACCGTGATCTGGATATTGATGTGCGGATTATCTCAGCGACTCACCGTGATTTGCCGAAAGCAATGGCAAAGAATGAATTCCGTGAAGATCTTTACTACCGGCTGAATGTCGTTAATTTGAAAATTCCTACTTTGAATGGCAGGGTTGAAGATATTCCTTTACTGGCGAATCATCTGTTGCGTGGATCAGCGAAGCGCCATAAACCTTTTGTCCGTAGCTTCTCTGCTGATGCAATGAAATGTTTGATGGCGGCAAGTTGGCCGGGAAATGTGCGCCAGCTTGTGAACGTCATCGAACAATGTGTTGCGTTAACTACCGCCCCGGTTATTAGTGAAGCGCTGGTTACACAGGCGCTGGAAGGGGAAAATACGGCGTTACCCACTTTTGCTGAAGCCCGAAATCAGTTTGAGCTGAATTACCTGCGTAAGTTACTGCAAATGACCAAAGGTAATGTGACTCATGCTGCGCGTATGGCGGGGCGCAACCGGACTGAATTCTACAAATTACTGGCGCGTCATGAATTAGATGCGAATGATTTTAAAGAATAACTTTTCTGCTACTCAGGAAGTTTTTACACTGAAAATTGATATATAAATAGATTGATGGCCCGGGAGAGCCAAATTGTATGAGCCGTACTCTTAATATTGCCCTCGCACAGCTTAATTGGGTGATTGGTGACATTGAAGGCAACTGCGAACGTATGTTGCAAACAGTGCAGGAACAACAGCAACAAGACGCTGATTTGGTGATGTTTTCTGAACTGGCGTTATCCGGTTATTCTCCAGAAGATCTATTATTTCGCGCTGATTTTCATCAGCGTTGCCGCGAGCAGCTTACACGTTTACAGGCTGCCAGTGGCCTAACCGCTATTTTGGTTGGGCATCCCTGGGAGCAGGACGGGGAAATTTACAACGCACTTTCCTTATTCTGGCAAGGGGAAGTCTTGGCCCGTTATTTTAAACAGCGGTTGCCGAATTATGGTGTTTTTGATGAAAAACGCTATTTCAAAGCTAGCGATCAAAGCTGTGTGGCACCATTCAAGGGATATAACCTTGGTCTGCTGATTTGTGAAGATTTATGGTTTGATGAGCCGGTTGATGCTTTGAAACTGGCTGGTGCGGATTTAATTCTTTCTATCAATGCTTCTCCATATAATCGTGAAAAGCCCTATATCCGTTATGAATTAATTAAAGAGCATTGCCAGCGTACAGATTTACCGATGATTTACCTTAATCAGATTGGTGGTCAGGACGAACTGATTTTCGATGGCTGTTCCAAAGTCTTCAATGCCAGTGGTGAAATAACTCACCGGTTGGCCGCATTTAATGAACAAATCCAGCAGTGCCGTTTTAATGAATTGAATATCGAACCTATGGTTAATCCGGCACCTCAATTACCGCCATTGCAACAGATATATCAGGCGTTAGTCCTTTCAGTGCATGACTATGTCCGCAAAAATGGCTTTAAAGGTGTTCTGTTAGGCTTATCTGGTGGTATTGATTCTGGCCTGACGTTGGCAATTGCGGTTGATGCATTGGGTAAAGATTATGTTCAGGCGGTGATGATGCCGTTCCGCTATACATCTGAAATGAGTATAGAAGATGCCAAAGAACAGGCCGATATGTTGGGTGTTGAGTTTAATGTGGTATCGATCGAGCCGGTATTTGATGCGTTTATGACACAATTTGAACCTCTGTTTGCCGGTACTGCCAAAGATACTACAGAAGAGAACTTACAGGCGCGTTGCCGTGCGGTTATTCTGATGGCGATGTCCAATAAACGCCATCGTCTGGTACTGACGACCAGTAATAAGAGTGAATCGGCTGTGGGATATTCCACATTATACGGTGATATGGCGGGTGGTTTTAATGCGCTGAAAGATGTACCGAAAACATTGGTATTTGAATTGGCAAAATACCGTAATACCGTTTCTCCGGCGATACCTCAAAGAGTGATTGATCGGCCGCCATCGGCAGAATTGGCACCGGGACAACTTGATCAGGACAGTTTACCGCCATATGACATTCTGGATGATATTCTGGAGGGTTATGTGGAACAAGATAAATCAGTTGAGGAACTGGTAGCAGCGGGTTTTGATGAACAAGTTGTACGTAAAGTGATTCGTCTGGTTGATATCAACGAATATAAACGTCGTCAGGCACCGGTTGGCCCGCGTATTACCCCACGCAATTTTGGTAAAGACAGACGCTACCCGATTACCTCTGGTTTCGGTCGTAAAAACTGGTAACAACAGGAAAACTTCATGAAAAAGATTGATGCGATTATCAAACCCTTCAAGCTGGATGATGTGCGTGAAGCGCTGGCGGAAGTGGGTATCACCGGTATGACTGTGACAGAAGTGAAAGGTTTTGGACGTCAGAAAGGGCATACAGAACTGTATCGTGGTGCGGAATATATGGTGGATTTTCTGCCGAAAGTAAAAATCGAAATTGTTGTGCCAGATGATATTGTCGACACCTGTGTTGAAACCATTATGCAGACCGCGCAAACCGGAAAAATCGGTGATGGTAAAATCTTTGTATTCGATGTTGCCCGTGTTGTGCGTATTCGTACCGGTGAACAGGACGAAGAGGCGATTTAGCTAATTTAACTTTGGGGGTGGTAACAGGCAGATCAAAGGCCACCCTCTATAAACATTGGGATCTTGATAGATAGCCGGTATTTGCTGACCGTGGTCGGAGGTCTGAATAGATTAAGCGATGAAATATTTGCATGTAAAATCAAAGTATTGGCTGATATAAAGGATATTTAACAAAATTGCGAAATTATCCCGCTTGAATTCTTATTGGCCTCACTTATCAGGACGTCAGGGCGTCTGAGGACGTATCGCTTATGATAATCGACTGTTTATTCATGCGGTATTCTGGATTTTACGGGTAGGTGCCCCCTGGAATGACAAAGGCGTACTTTGGTCAAGCATTTTATGACGACACTATCTAAGAAGTATTGAAATTATTTCGCCATTAAATAAATTAAAGTTGCGCTCCCTCTCATTTTTAGTTTATTCAGGTTTGCTATTTATAAACATTACGCTAACAATGATCTATCAGGTCGGACCTGTTCAGGTCGCTTAAAAATTTTTTTCAGTAATTTGATTGAGTTAACGATAATCTTTCAGGAGCCGTTATGAGTCGTCCTTTAACAAAAGTGACACAGCAAGGTGATCGTATCGCTATTGTCAGCGGGCTACGAATTCCATTTGCTAAACAGGCAACATCGTATCATGGCATACCGGCTGTGGATTTGGGTAAATCAGTTGTCAGCGAATTGGTGGCCAGGAGTGGTTTACCCCCTGAAAAGATTGATCAACTGGTGTTTGGGCAAGTGGTGCAAATGCCTGAAGCACCAAATATTGCCCGTGAAATCGTTCTTGGTGCTGGATTGAGTGTCAATACTGATGCTTACAGTGTATCCCGTGCATGTGCGACCAGCTTTCAGGCGATTGCCAATGTGGCTGAAAGCATTATGGCCGGTACGGTGAATATCGGGATTGCTGGCGGAGCAGATTCCTCTTCTGTACTGCCTATTGGTGTGACTAAATCTTTGGCCCGTACTCTTGTGGATATGAATAAGGCGAAAACCTTATCACAACGTCTTAAATTACTTAGCCGCCTTAAATTTCGGGATTTATTGCCTGTATCTCCTGCGGTAGCGGAATATTCGACAGGTCTGCGTATGGGAGATACCGCAGAACAAATGGCGAAGACTTACCGTATCAGCCGGGAAGCTCAGGATGCATTGGCACACCGATCCCATGTTCTGGCGGCAAAAGCTTGGGAACAGGGGCTGCTGGTTGATGAAGTTATGACTGCTCATTTCCCGCCATACCGTGAAGCCTTGCTTGAAGATAATAATATTCGTACAAATTCCGTATTAACTTCCTATGAGAAGCTACGTCCGGCATTTGACCGCAAGCACGGCACTGTCACTGCCGCAAACAGTACACCGCTGACAGATGGCGCAGCGGCAGTCATATTGATGCGTGAATCTGTAGCAAAAGCGTTGGGAATGAAACCGCTTGGTTATCTGCGTAGTTATGCATTCTCAGCAATTGATGTTTGGCAGGATATGCTACTGGGGCCGTCATACGCGACGCCAATAGCGCTTGATCGTGCAGGTATTACGCTAAAAGATCTGACTTTAATTGATATGCATGAAGCCTTTGCTGCTCAGACACTGGCAAACCTGAAAATGTTCGCCAGTGATGAATTTGCCCGTAACAAATTAGGGCGTGCTCAGGCAATTGGTGAAGTCGACATGGATAAATTTAATGTCTTGGGTGGGTCAATTGCTTATGGACACCCATTTGCAGCAACCGGGGCTCGTATGGTGACGCAGGTATTGAATGAGTTGCGTCGTCGTGGCGGCGGATTGGGGTTAACGACTGCCTGTGCTGCTGGCGGGTTGGGCACAGCTATGGTATTGGAGGTGGAATAATGGCTCAGTCTCAGCATGACGCTGCAACCATCACTGCGGATGCAAAACAGACAGCTTCCGTTTTCAGTTTTGATATAAGGCCGGACAAAATCGGCGTTATCACTATTGATATACCGGGAGAGAAGGTAAATACGTTGAAAGCAGAATTTGTTGATCAATTTCTGCATGTTTTCAAACAAGCTCAACAATCTTCCGGCCTTAAAGGATTAATTTTGATTTCTGGTAAGCCGGATACCTTTATTGCCGGTGCTGATATCTCCATGATTGCCGGGTGTCAAACCAAAGAAGAGGCACAAGATCTGGCTGAAAAGGGCCAAAAATTGTTTTCTCAAATAGCCAATTATCCTTTGCCTGTTGTAGCGGCGATTCATGGCGCTTGTTTAGGGGGCGGTCTGGAGCTGGCGCTTGCATGTCATTGGCGTATTTGTTCACTGGATGATAAAACCCGGCTTGGATTACCTGAAGTTCAACTTGGGTTATTACCGGGTTCAGGTGGTACTCAGCGGCTGCCAAGATTAATTGGTGTCAGTTCAGCTCTGGATATAATTCTGACAGGCAAGCAGTTACGGGCGAAACAGGCATTGCGGCTCGGTGTGGTGGATGACGCGGTGCCGTTAGATATTTTGCTGGAGGTCGCTGTTGAAAAAGTTAAAAAAGGCATTCCGGTGCGTAAACCTTTGCCATGGCAACAGCGATTGTTAGTTGGGCCGGTGGGACGATATTTTTTGTTTAATTTCGTTCGCAAAAAGACGTTGGCGAAAACTCGTGGGCATTATCCGGCCCCTGAGCGAATTATTGCGGTTGTCAAAGAAGGTCTTGAGAAAGGTATGACCCAAGGTTTACGGGCCGAGGCAATAGCATTCGGTGAGCTGGCAATGACACGGGAATCTGCCGCTTTACGTAATCTGTTTTTTGCTGCAACTTCACTGAAAAATGAAACGGGTTCATCAGAGAAGCCCGCGAAAATCGAACGTGTTGGTATATTAGGTGGTGGTTTGATGGGCGGGGGAATTGCTAATGTAACAACCCTCCGAGGCAAATTGTCGGTGCGTATCAAAGATATTAATGAAAAGGGTATTAGTCAGGTACTAAAGTACACGTGGGATTTATTATCTAAACGGGTGAAGCAAAAACGATTACGCCCCGCAGAGCGTGCTCAACAAATGATGCTGATTTCGGGAACGACGGATTATCGCGGTTTTGAACAGACAGATATTGTTGTTGAGGCGGTATTTGAGGATTTGTCACTGAAACAGCAAATGGTGGCGGAAATTGAAGCAAATGCTAAACCAGAAACCGTGTTTGCATCCAATACCTCTTCACTGCCTATCCATCAGATTGCAGAAAAAGCGCAACGACCAGAGCAGGTTATTGGTCTGCATTATTTTAGCCCAGTGAATAAAATGCCTTTGGTGGAAGTGATCCCACATCAAGGAACCAGTGAAAAAACGATTGCTACTGCGGTTGCTTTGGCAAAGAAACAGGGTAAAACCGCTATCGTGGTCGGTGATAAAGCTGGGTTTTATGTGAATCGGATCCTTGTTCCTTATATCAGTGAAGCAGCGAATTGCCTGGTAGAAGGAGAACCGATTGATCATATAGATAAGGCACTGGTTAATTTTGGTTTTCCGGTTGGGCCGATCAATTTATTAGATGAAGTTGGCATTGATGTTGGCACCAAAATTATGCCGATTCTGGTAGAGCAGCTAGGGCCGCGTTTTGCTGCACCTGAATCTCTTGATGCTGTACTGAAAGATGGTCGTAAGGGCAGGAAAAATGGTCGTGGCTTCTATTTGTATACATCAGAGGGCAGAAAATTCTGGCCGTTTGGTAAGCGAAGCAAAAAGGTTGATAGTTCAGTTTATACTTTACTGAATATTACCCCTGAGTCGCGTATGATCTCTTCAGAAATTGCTCAACGTTGTGTGATGTTGATGCTTAATGAAGCAGTTCGTTGCCTGGATGAAGGGATTATCAGAAGCCCGCGAGATGGTGATATTGGTGCGGTATTTGGCATTGGTTTTCCACCATTTTTTGGTGGTCCATTCCGCTATATCGATAGTCTGGGTTGTGTCAGAGTGGTGGAGATTTTACGCAGGCTGGAAAGTCAGCATGGAGATAGATTTATCCCTTGTGATCACTTAGTGAAAATGGCTGAACAGAATAAAAATTTCTATCCGTAGTAACCTATTACTATATTTATGAAAAAATTGATTCCGGTGTCGCTGAGGTACCGGAATCATCTTTAGTATTTTTGCATAAAAAAGATCTCTTTTAATTTCAAGTAATACCCATTGGGTTGTTGTTCAATCATTAACTCATTCATACGGTGGATTATGCAAGTTTTTATTATGCGTCATGGCGACGCAGCTTTGGATGCAATTAGCGACACAGCCCGGCAACTCACTCCTCGCGGTTGTCATGAATCACAAGAAATGGCTCGTTGGTTGGCACAGCAGGAGCCTCAGATTGGTCTCGTATTGGTGAGTCCTTATATTCGCGCTGAACAGACGTTACAGGTTGTTCGCAAATCCTTATCATTACCGGATGGTAAAGAAGTGTTGCCAGGATTAACGCCATCAGGTGATGCTGCTACGGTTAGCAGTTATCTACAGGTTCTTGCTGAACAAGGATATAACGCTGTTTTGGTTGTCTCCCACTTACCGTTAGTCGGCTATTTGGTTGCCGAATTATGTCCGGCAGAAACACCTCCGATGTTTGCAACTTCTGCAATCACATGTGTGGATTTAGACAACCAAACGGGCAAAGGAACTCTTATCTGGCAGGTCAGTCCGTCACAATTGGCAGCAAAGGCCTGATAATTCAGCGATATCTGAGATCATCAAGTTCGACAAGTATCAATAATGCGGCGTTGCCACCCCATTCTTTCGGTGCTTGGTGGAAGGCGATGATATCTGGATGCTGGGCCAGCCATAGCGGGGTTTGCTGTTTGAGAATGTGTTTCCCGTGGCCGTGCATGACGCAAGCACAATAGACATGTTCACGGCGGCAAGCCGCGATCAACGCCCCAATTTCCTGCTTGGCCTGCATTTGAGTGAGTCCGTGTAAATCAAGGAACAGTTCTGGTGAATAGTCGCCCCGGCGTAGTTTTTTCAGTTCATAATGGCTTACGCCTTCCCGTACGTAGCGGGTAGGGCCTTCTGTATCAAGGTTGGGCTGAAATTCATCAGAAAAATAGTAGCTTGCATTAATTTGCTCTTGTTGTATTCGCTCAGGGACAATATGGCTGGTCTTTTTTCTTCTGGGAGGATGTAAGACGGTATCCTGATTCATGCGTTTGGTGCCTGCTACCGATTCTTTAAACAAACTAATCTCTTCCTCGTTCAGGGAATATTTATTCTTCATCATTGCTCAGTTAATCAAACTATTTTGTGACAAGTGTACTGCATCTTTTTAACGATTGAACCTGATTATATTAAATGAAACCTGATTTTACTTGGTTTGTGGTCTAAAAACACCGATAAGAAAGTGTATTCGGGAAGTCAGCAAAATAATTTGACAATTATTGTTGGTTGGAAAATAAATGTATATACAACTAAGAACCTGACTTATCAAGTATTGACAAATATAGGATGCTAATCATGGCAATAGAACTGAGTGATACTGATGTCATCTGGCGTAATGCAAGATTGGCGACAATGGACTCTTCTATCAATGCAGCTTACGGATTATTAAAAGAACATGATCTTCTAGTACGTAATGACAAGATTTTAGCGATTTTGCCCACAGCAACATTACAGACAAACCGCTGTCAGGTAATTGATGCACAACAACGTCTGATTACCCCAGGTTTAATCGATTGCCACACCCACTTGGTTTTTGGTGGTAACCGGGCGTATGAATGGGAACAGCGTTTAAACGGTATGTCTTATGCTGAACTCAGTGCTCAGGGAGGGGGGATTAATGCGACAGTTTCTGCGACTCGAGCCAGCTCTCTTGAGCAACTTGAACACTCTGCACAGCAGCGTCTTGCTGCATTTATGGCCGAAGGCGTAACGACTATTGAGATTAAATCGGGTTATGGATTAAATCTGGAAAACGAAGAAAAGCTGTTGCAGGTCGCACAAAACTTGGCGCAGCATAATTCGATAGAAATTAGCCCGACATTGCTTGCCGCTCATACTTGCCCGCCTGAATATAAGCACAATCCTGATGCCTATATGAATCTGATTTGTGAAGTTATCCTGCCGCAGCTTTGGAAGAAAAAGCTGTTCGAAGCCGTAGATGTTTTTTGTGAAAGCGTGGGGTTTAATCTGGTACAAACCGAACGGCTCTTTCAGGAGGCCGAACGCTGGAATATTCCAATAAAAGGACATGTGGAACAGCTGTCCAATTTAGGCGGGAGTAAATTGGTCGCTCGTTATCATGGTCTTTCCGTTGATCACATTGAATATCTGGATCAGGCAGGCGTGGAGGTTCTCAGCCGCAGTCGTACAGTAGCTGTTCTGCTCCCAGGTGCTTTCTACTTTTTGCAGGAAACACAACGCCCACCTATCGATTTATTACGGCAATTTAATGTGCCGATAGCTATATCTACTGATTTTAATCCTGGAACCAGCCCGTTTGCTTCCCTGCGTATGGCGATGAATATGGCATGCGTCCAATTTGGATTGACTCCGGAAGAGGCGTGGTTAGGTGTAACCCGACATGCAGCTCGTGCATTAGGCCGGGAAAAGAGTCATGGACAGCTGCGTGCAGGCGCTTACGCCGATTTTATTGTCTGGGATGCAGAAAATCCTGTTGATATTTTCTATGAATTGGGCCATAACCCACTGAATACCCGGGTATTTCGTGGCACTATTACACATTCCAGCATACAGCAGATAAGGAGCAGAAAATGAATTTATGGCATGCCACTTCACCGACTATTTGGCAAGGACGAAATGATTTGGCAGAAGCGGATAATGCACTGCGCCTTTTTCAAACAGTCAAATTGTCCCCATATTTTACGCCGGAAGAATTTCCTCACGCTATTGCTTTGTTGGGGTTTGAATGTGATGAAGGGGTAAAACTTAATCAGGGTAGACCCGGTGCTAATCAAGGCCCTGATTATTTGCGTAAGGCATTGGCCAATATGGCCAGCCATAAAGGGCATGACAGATTGGTGGACTTGGGAAGTATTCGCGCTAATCCCAATCAATTGAGTGAGGCTCAACAAGCTCTGGCTGATGCAATTACTCAATGCCAACATCAGAATGTGCGTACCCTGGTGTTGGGTGGTGGACATGAAACCGCTTTTGCTCATGGTGTTGGAATTTATGATGCTTTCCCACATCAGCGCATAGGTATTATTAACTTCGATGCTCATCTCGACTTACGGCGATCGCCGCAACCGACTTCCGGTACACCTTTCCTTCAGCTTGCTGAATATTGTCAGCAACACCAACGCCAGTTTCACTATACTTGTATTGGCGCAAGTTTGGCGTCTAATACCCAGGCATTGGTAGATGAAGCCAACGGCTTAAACGTTACGATCATCTGGGATAATCAATGCAGCGAAACCATGCTGGACAAAGTGCAGCGGCAGATACAAGATACACTCCAGCAAGTTGATTTGATTTATATGACAATCGATCTCGATGTATTGCCTGCTTATCAGATGCCAGCAGTCTCTGCGCCGGCGGCACTGGGGCTGCCATTGGAGCGTCTTCTGCAATTGATTCAGCCAATCTGCCAGAGTGGTAAATTACAGGCGGCTGATTTGGTGGAACTCAATCCAACATTTGATATTCAAGGAATCGGTGGAAAAGCAGCAGCACGCCTTGCCTGGCAATTAGCACATTGGTGGTATTGATTATCCAAAATAACAATACTATTGTGCGGTTTTATTTGGCGAAAATAGCCTGATAAAGTGAACATAATTAATCACTTAACATTTTTATAGCAGCAAGGAATTTATTGTGACGATACACTTATCAGGACCATTTGCCAAACCTGCCCCTTTGTATGCCAAAGTGAAACAGTCCATCATCGAAAAAATCTATACCGGTGAATGGAAATCAAATGATCGTGTTCCATCAGAAGCTGAGTTAGTTAAACAGTTTAACTGTAGCCGTATGACTGCCAACCGTGCATTACGTGAGTTGACCGCTGAAGGGTTATTAGTACGGTTACAAGGGGTGGGATCGTTTGTTGCTGAACCAAAAGGGCAATCCGCGCTGTTCGAAATTCACAGTATTGCTGATGAGATCTCAGCTCGTTCTCATCAGCATCGCTGTAAAATAGTCAAGTTATCAGAGCTGAATGCTGACGTAAAACAGGCTGTTGAATTGGATATTATCGCGGGTACGCCGATTTACCAGTCGATTATTGTCCACTATGAAAACGATATTCCTGTTCAGATAGAAGATCGTTACGTCAATGCTCAAGCGGTTCCCGATTATTTACAACAAGACTTCACAAAACTTACGCCACACGATTATTTGTCAATCATTGCACCGTTAACAGAAGGTGAACACGTCGTGGAAGCTATCGCTGGCGATCCCCGATCCTGCAAGTTACTGCAAATTGAATCGGGTACCCCTTGTTTATTAATCAGCCGTCGAACTTGGTCAACTCATTACACCGTTTCCAGTGCCAGGCTATTATTTCCCGGTAATCGGTATAAATTGAAAGGGCGTTTCAACTCATAATCACTGTTTTTAAAAGAAAACTATTGTGGCAGTTTATCTCTGATAGATAGTTAAAACCTATCGACGTATTTATATGGTTTATCGAAACTTCGGGTTGTTTCCTTACTGACAACTGATTTTTTTCCGAATCAGCTGATAGGGTTCCCATAGATCGTTACCTTCATAATGCATTAATGCGATTTCACGTATTTTATCTGTCCCATTGATAGCAACTGTGTTGGTAAGAGCATTAAACAAGGGGATGTCAGAGCCAGCATCACCATAGGCGATACACATTTCCAAATTCAGCCCATATTCCTGCACATATTTTTTAACTATCTGTAATTTACTTTCAGGCGTTAGTATCTGCTGTAGATTAATTGGCTCACGAAAAGGCAAAGCAGGAAAATTTGATGCAACCACAGTATCAACCCCAAATTTTCTCAGATGCCGGGCAAAAAAATCAGGTGATAGGGTAATGACCATCGATATTTCACCTTTGGCTCTGATATCGTCAAAAACTTCTTTTATTCCCTCAATCCACGGTGAAGCATGAAAAACTTCCGCAACATCAGCGTCCTGTAAGTTCGACCATAAGAGTTGTAATTCAGCTGCAAACCTTTTGGTATCTATCTTTCCTTCAGAAAACTGTTTTTCCAGCAGGTGAAGTTCTGTCAGGCAATTCATAGTACGGGCAATTTCCAGACTTGCAGTGGTTCCTCTTAGAAGAGTGCCGTCCATATCAAAAACATGTAATATTTTCATAATAAATCTAAATAAATTTTTCGTTATAGAAATAGGTTAGGTTTGTTCGGCATGGTAAATATATAGGGATTACTCATCTTGGTAATCCCCTGTTTATTCAGCTGGCTCACTGATTAAGCAGTCTCTGCTTCCAAGGTCTTAAGGACCGAAGAGGCGGCGTAGTGACCACTAATCATCGCTGCAACAATACCTCTGAAGATTCCACAAGCGTCGCCTGCAACCCATACGGGTGAAGGGGATGTTTCCAGGCTCAAATCGCCATCAAGACTGGGATACCAACCGACCCCTTCCAGTGTGGGGCCGACGATATATGTATTCTCGTGATCGATTTCGGGAAATCGCTTGATGATATTACGCAGTCCTTGCAACATCTTATCGAATAACTCTTCACCATAAAGGGATACAAGTTGTGCAATTATGTGAGCATTTCTTGCTAATACATCTTGTACTTTGATTCTAAAGTAAGAATCTTTTTGCTTCATGGCTGAAACAACATTGCTAAGTGCTCGGTCAGCGATATCTTTATTAAGAATACGCGTATTAAACCCAACATTGGATCGTCCTGTAGAGGGGCCGTCAGAATGACCGGAAACAGTCCATAAATCTTGGGTTTTTGTTAATACTGTTTCGCCATCCCGGCAAGCACAGAAAGTACGCCATTCAACAATGCCATCATCTGACTGAAGTTTTAGCTTCGGATCGAGTTGTTTCATATTTCTAAAGAATGCTAAATCTTCTTGCTGTTCAATGCGGAAGCCAACTTCCAGTCGATTAAATGATTGTTTTTCAATTTGGTCAGTCATTTCTAATGGACCAAATCTTCCACTAGCTAAAATGATTCGCCGGCATTCAATGTGATAGGTTGTGGCATTTTCATCTCTTAAGCTCATAATAATAGAATTTTTTTCTCTATTATGTTTATAAGAGAGGAATTTAGTTTGTGTAATGATATCTGCATCTGCCGTTTGCACCATATTTTCAACAAGATTAATCCTACTTTCGAGAGACATATAATTGGATGGATAATCTTTTAATACCCATTCCCCAGAACCTACAGTAAATTCTTTGGGATTTGTGGGGAATGGCGGTGTATCTAGGCCATATTCATTCAGAGTAGTACAGGTCCATTCATAAGCTTGCCGTAATTCTCGTCCGTTTGGTAGTTCCCAAAGTGCACTGGCAGAAGGAAAAAATGAGAATTTTCCGTCAGAAAACAACCCTGCACCACCGTGCCCTTCGGTTATTTCAACCAGATTATCTTTATCACGTTCATGAATGGCTTTGCCGTTATCAATTAATACAACTCGTAAACCTTTTCCTTTCAATTTCTGCACCGCAGCTAACCCTGCGGGGCCAGCGCCAACAATGGCAACATCATATACAGGCATTTCTCTCCTCCATTCTTTATAGCAGGATTGATGTTCCTGAGAACATTTTCTATGAGTTGAGCACTGAATTATTGTTACTGTTCTTCTACAGAGTACATCATGTTTTGTTACTATAAAGTAGCGTTCTATTTCGATTACCTTTCTTAAATACGAAACCATTAGTATCGAAATTAGAGGGTTTAAATTTGCCTTTCTTATTTTGTTTGTCAATATATAAATATAGGTATTTTAATTTGTGGGTGAAATATCAGGCAGGAAAATCTCTTGGGGAATATAGATGTTCTATTTAAGGGCTGATTTTTTAATCTATTAGAGTTAATTTTATTTGCTGTTCTTTATAATCAAGAGCGAATTTGGTCCACATTCAGACAAAATATTTCCTGACATAAACTGTATTTTTGTAAAATTAATGTAAATAATTTGTGATTATAAACACAAAAATAACAAAAACATTACGCCTTGATAATCAGAAAGAAATAATGTTAACAAATTGATTTGTAAGAAAATAAAGATAATAAATTCATAAATATATTATTTTGGCTAACGGTTTGGTCTATTGAATATACATGTATATACAACTATACATTTAACAAATATCCAAAGAGCAAAAGGAGTCAGACCGTGACCGCCCAGAATAATAAATTTCGTAATGTCGATATCCGGGCACCCAGAGGGACGCAACTCACAGCCAAAAGCTGGTTAACCGAAGCGCCTCTGCGCATGCTAATGAATAATCTTGATCCAGAAGTTGCTGAAAACTCGCATGAACTGGTGGTATATGGGGGCATTGGTCGGGCTGCCCGAAATTGGGAATGTTATGACAAGATTGTCGAAACACTGAAAAGGTTGGAAGACGATGAAACGTTGTTAATCCAATCGGGTAAACCGGTTGGGGTGTTTAAAACGCATAAAAATGCACCACGGGTACTCATTGCGAATTCGAATCTGATACCGCATTGGGCTACCTGGGAACATTTCAACGAGTTGGATGCCAAAGGGCTGGCTATGTACGGTCAGATGACGGCGGGTAGCTGGATCTACATTGGTAGCCAGGGAATTGTCCAAGGCACCTATGAAACGTTCGTGGAAGCTGGCCGTCAGCATTATAACGGTAATTTACAGGGGCGTTGGGTGTTAACCGCCGGTTTAGGGGGTATGGGGGGAGCGCAACCGCTGGCTGCAACATTGGCTGGAGCATGTTCTCTGAATATTGAATGTCAGCAAAGCAGGATCGATTTCCGCCTGCGCACTCGTTATATCGATGAACAAGCTAAGGATCTGGACGACGCACTGGCCCGGATCGAAAAGTACACTCAGGAAGGCAAAGCTATCTCTATCGCACTGTGCGGTAATGCCGCTGAAATTTTACCGGAATTAATTCGTCGAGGTGTGCACCCGGATTTGGTCACTGATCAGACCAGCGCACATGATCCTCTCAACGGTTATCTGCCGAAAAACTGGCGCTGGGAAGAGTACCGCCTGCGTGCCATTTCAGAGCCGGCGGAGGTTATCCAAGCAGCAAAATCTTCAATGGCGGAGCATGTTAAGGCGATGTTGTCTTTTCAGAGACAGGGAATTCCTGTTTTTGATTACGGCAACAATATTCGTCAAATGGCATATGAAGTCGGTGTAGAAAATGCTTTTGATTTCCCTGGTTTTGTTCCTGCCTATATTCGCCCGTTATTTTGCCGTGGTATCGGGCCTTTCCGTTGGGTAGCACTTTCCGGCGATCCACAGGATATCTACAAAACTGACGCCAAAATTAAAGAATTGCTGCCCGATGATAAACATTTGCATCACTGGCTGGATATGGCCAGAGAACGCATCAGTTTTCAGGGATTACCTGCCCGTATCTGCTGGGTTGGTTTAGGTGAACGCGCCAAACTCGGACTAGCTTTTAACGAAATGGTGCGCAGTGGAGAGCTTTCTGCGCCGATTGTTATTGGTCGTGACCATCTGGATTCCGGTTCTGTCGCCAGCCCGAACCGGGAAACCGAATCCATGCGTGATGGTTCTGACGCTGTTTCGGATTGGCCGTTGTTGAATGCCTTACTTAACACCGCCAGTGGTGCTACCTGGGTTTCTCTACATCATGGCGGCGGCGTCGGCATGGGCTTCTCACAACATGCAGGTATGGTGATCGTGTGTGATGGAACCGATGAAGCCGCAGAACGTATAGCCCGAGTACTGCACAACGATCCGGCTACCGGAGTGATGCGTCATGCCGATGCAGGTTACGAAATCGCTATTCATTGTGCCAAAGAGCACGGATTAGATTTGCCTATGCTCAATACAAAGTAAGGAACATTATGAAACAATTAACTATCTACCCAGGCAAATTGACCCTTGATGAACTGCGTCAGGTTTATCTGCAACCCATAAAAGTGACTCTGGATAGCCAGACTTTTCCGGCTATTGAGCACAGCGTGGCATGTGTTAATGCTATTCTTGCTGAAAAACGCATCGCGTATGGAATTAATACCGGATTCGGACTACTAGCCAGTACCCGGATTGAGGAAAATAACTTAGAAAAACTGCAACATTCGCTGGTCGTGTCTCATGCCGCTGGAATAGGTGAAGCGCTGGACGATAACATGACCCGGTTGATCATGGTATTGAAAATCAACAGCCTCTCCCGTGGTTACTCAGGCATTCGTCTGGACGTCATTCAGGCGTTGATCACTTTAGTGAATGCGGAGGTTTATCCCTGTATTCCCTGTAAAGGATCTGTCGGCGCATCTGGTGATTTAGCACCGTTGGCACATATGAGTCTGTTATTACTTGGGGAAGGACAGGCGCGTTATCAGGGCGAATGGTTGCCAGCCAAAGAAGCTCTGGCAAAAGCCAATTTACAACCTATTACATTGGCGGCCAAAGAGGGTTTAGCGTTGCTTAATGGCACTCAAGTCTCCACTGCTTTTGCGTTACGTGGATTATTTGAGGCAGAAGATCTGTTGGCGGCAGCAATAGTTTGCGGCTCTTTATCCGTAGAAGCGGCATTGGGTTCCCGCAAACCATTTGATGCCCGCGTGCATGAGGTTCGTGGGCAACAGGGGCAGATTGACGTAGCTGCATTGTATCGTCATGTATTGGGAGAGAGCAGTGAACTATCGGATTCTCATATAGACTGTCCCAAGGTGCAGGATCCCTATTCATTGCGTTGTCAGCCACAGGTCATGGGGGCTTGCCTGACCCAGCTCCGCCATGCTGCCGATGTTATTCTGACTGAATCTAATGCTGTATCTGATAATCCATTGGTATTTGCTGAACAGGGTGAGGTGATTTCCGGCGGTAATTTTCATGCTGAACCCGTTGCAATGGCGTCTGATAACTTGGCGCTGGCATTAGCGGAAATCGGTGCATTGTCAGAACGACGTATTGCATTGTTGATGGATTCACATATGTCACAGCTTCCGCCTTTCCTGGTTGAGAACGGTGGTGTGAATTCTGGTTTTATGATTGCACAAGTGACGGCAGCGGCTCTTGCCAGTGAAAATAAAGCGTTAGCCCATCCCGCGAGTGTTGACAGTTTACCGACTTCGGCCAATCAGGAAGATCATGTATCAATGGCACCGGCTGCCGGGCGTCGTTTGTGGGAGATGGCAGAAAATACCCGGGGTATTCTGGCAATTGAATGGTTATCGGCCTGTCAGGGAATAGACTTCCGAAATGGCCTGAAAAGCAGTCCGATTCTGGAAAAAGCGCGTCATATTTTGCGGGAAAAGGTAGATTATTACGATCAGGATCGTTTTTTTGCGCCAGATATTGCTGCTGCGGTACAACTATTGATTGAGCAACACCTTTCCTCATTACTTCCTGCTGGACAGATATTACAGACTAAAAATAACCGTTAAATAAACCGAGGGCCGGCTTCTGTCCGGCCTGATTGTTGCAGCTATCTTTCATAAAACCCAATAATAAAAGATAAGAGGGTAAATCATGCAAGCCACATTACACCTAGAACGGGGACTCAACGCTCGCCATATTCGGTTTATGGCGTTGGGCTCTGCGATTGGCACCGGTCTTTTTTATGGTTCGGCTGAAGCCATAAAAATGGCAGGTCCGGCGGTATTATTAGCTTATTTAGTCGGCGGCACCGCTGTCTTTATGGTCATGCGCGCTCTGGGAGAAATGGCGGTCCACAAACCGGACGCCGGTTCTTTTGCCAGTTACGCCCATCAATATTTAGGCCCGTTACCGGGGTTTATTACGGGTTGGACTTATACTTTCGAAATGATAATAGTCTGTCTGGCTGATGTAACGGCTTTCGGTATTTATATGGGGCTATGGTATCCGGAAGTACCGCGTTGGATATGGGTACTCAGTATTATTTTTATTATTGGCGCGCTGAATCTTTGTAAAGTCAAAGTATTTGGCGAAATGGAGTTCTGGCTATCGATTCTGAAAGTTGCGGCGATCAGTGCCATGATTATTGCTGGGGCCGGCATTATTCTGTTTGGTTTCAGCGGCCATTTTCAGGCAACAGGCGTTCAAAATCTGTGGCAACACGGTGGATTTATGCCTAATGGATTTGGCGGCATCATTGAATCTCTGGCCGTCGTTATGTTTGCTTTCGGTGGTATTGAAATCATTGGCATAACATCCAGTGAAGCTAAAAATCCGGCGAAAATGATCCCGCAAGCAATCAACTCTATTCCGGTTCGTATCCTGCTATTTTATGTACTGACTATTTTTGTATTAATGGCAATTTACCCCTGGAGCAGCATCGGCCAGGAAGGCAGTCCATTTGTCGCAATATTTCAGGGACTGGGAATTAGTTCGGCGGCAAATATTCTGAATATTATCGTGATCACAGCGGCAATTTCGGCTATTAACAGCGATATTTTTGGTGCAGGCCGGATGATGTACGGTATGGCGGAGAAAGGATTAGCGCATAAAAAATTTATGCAATTAAGCCGTAACGGCGTACCTTGGGTGACTATCATGGTGATGACATTGGCATTGCTGTGTGCTGTCGTTCTTAATTACTTACTCCCTAAACAGGTGTTTGTCATCATTGCTTCGATTGCCACTTTTGCCACGGTATGGGTTTGGTTAATGATTTTGTTTTCTCAGTTTGCTATGCGCAGAAAGATGTCACCAGAAGAAGCACAAAAATTAAAATTTCCAGTGCCGATGTGGCCTGTTGCACCGATTCTGACTATCGTGTTTATGATATTTATTATTGCTGTTTTGAGTTACTTCCCAGCGACACGAATCGCGTTCTATGTGGGAGGAGTATGGATCCTGCTGTTAACCGCAGCCTATTATTTATGGATTCGAAATAATAATGTCATCATTGTTAACGTTCAGTCTGCTAACGAGAAAACATAATATAAATATTATAGAAGCCGTCTTGTTGCTGACTGAATAAGACGGTTTCCGCGGAAAATTGGTCAAAAATCTGTAATAAAACACCGGCACCATCCTTTTATTGTCATTAGCCTGACATGAAAGCTGATTTGTCTCAGTGATCGTGGCAAACTAACGGGTCAATGAATTTACGGGGCTGGAGGGGCTTTTGGACAAGATTTTTATCGATGAGGCAGTGGCTGAATTATATACCATTCAGGATATGTTGCGCTGGTCTGTCAGCCGGTTTAATGCGGCGAATATTTATTACGGACACGGTACAGACAATCCTTGGGATGAAGCTCTGCAACTGGTTCTTCCATCGCTGTTTCTGCCGCTGGATATTCCACAGGAAATGATGACCGCACGGCTGACATCAACTGAACGTCATCGTATTATCGAGCGGGTTCTTCGCCGTATTAATGATCGTATTCCTGTTGCTTACTTGACTAACAGAGCCTGGTTCTGTGGTCATGAATTTTATGTTGATGAACGGGTTCTGGTTCCACGCTCCCCGATTGGGGAACTGATTAATAATGAATTTTCAGGGCTGATTTCTGATGAGCCAGTCAATATCCTTGATCTCTGTACAGGTAGTGGTTGTATTGCCATCGCCTGTGCATATGTTTTCCCGGAAGCGGAGATCGATGCGGTGGATATTTCCGCTGATGTATTGGCAGTGACTGAACAGAATATTCAGAATCACAACCTTGAGCATCGGGTCATTCCTATTCGTTCCGATCTGTTCCGCGATATGCCACCTGTTAAGTACGATCTTATCGTCACTAATCCGCCTTATGTCGATGCTGAGGATATGAGTGATTTGCCGGAAGAGTTCCGCCGTGAGCCTGAATTGGGGTTGGCTGCGGGTTCAGATGGTTTAAAACTGGCACGCCGCATTCTTGCAACCGCTCCCGATTTTCTTACAGAACAAGGTGTGTTGATTTGTGAAGTTGGCAACAGCATGGTGCATTTGATTGAGCAATATCCTGATGTGCCATTTACCTGGCTGGAATTTGAATATGGTGGAGACGGTGTATTTATGATGACACGTCAACAGCTTATCGAACATCACGAACATTTTCGTTTATTCAAAGACTGATAGTTGCGTGGGTAGTCGCTGCGGTCATTAATGCAGAACTTGCAGAATTAAATATAGAATTAAAAGAATTAAATAAAAGAACAATTAACAGGAAGGAACTGAGATGGCTGGAAATAGTATCGGGCAGTTTTTCCGGGTTACCACCTTTGGTGAATCTCACGGTTTGGCGTTGGGATGTATCGTCGATGGTGTACCGCCGGGTATCACAATCACCGAAGCGGATTTGCAAATTGATTTAGACAGGCGCCGTCCGGGAACTTCCCGTTATACAACGCAGCGCCGTGAGCCGGATCAGGTTCGCATTCTTTCCGGTGTATTTGAAGGGGTAACAACCGGTACCAGTATCGGTTTACTGATTGAAAATACGGATCAACGTTCTCAGGATTACAGTGCGATTAAAGACGTGTTTCGTCCGGGACATGCTGATTACACTTATGAACAGAAATATGGCATCCGTGACTACCGTGGTGGTGGCCGTTCTTCTGCCCGTGAAACGGCAATGCGAGTTGCGGCAGGTGCGATAGCGAAAAAATATTTGCTGGATAAGCATGGTATTCGTATCCGTGCCTGTCTGAGTCAGATGGGTAATATTCATTGCGAATTAAAAAATTGGGAACAGGTGGAACAAAACCCCTTTTTCAGCCCTGATGAAACCAAACTTGAACAACTTGATGCTCTGATGCGTGAGTTGAAAAAAGCGGGTGATTCTATTGGCGCGAAAGTGACGGTTGTAGCAGAGAATGTGCCAGCCGGATTGGGAGAACCTGTTTTCGACCGCCTTGATGCTGATATCGCTCATGCGTTGATGAGTATTAACGCAGTAAAAGGCGTTGAAATTGGTGAAGGTTTTGGCGTTATTAATCTGCGTGGCAGTGAAAACCGGGATGAAATGACGACTCAGGGTTTCACCAGTAATCATGCAGGTGGAATTCTGGGGGGGATCAGCAGCAGCCAGCCAATTATTGCTCATATTGCGTTGAAACCCACTTCCAGCATCATGGTGCCGGGCAAAACGGTTAACCGTCAGGGTGAAGAGATGGAAATGGTAACTCGTGGTCGCCATGATCCTTGTGTTGGTATCCGAGCGGTACCGATTGCAGAAGCCATGATGGCTATTGTTCTGATGGATCACCTGTTACGTCAGAGGGCACAGTGCGCGGATGTTGAATCCCGTCTTCCCCGTTGGTGATTAGGAAGATGAAGCTAGCCTTGAAATCCCGGATATTGAAATGGGTAGCTGAATACGGATAAGCGGTTTCTTTTGATGGGATAAAATATGGACTGGTTATTATCAGGAGCGGAAATTTATGGTCTGCTCTTTCTGGTTGCGATAATCGCTGGATTTATCGACTCGATTTCTGGCGGTGGCGGTTTACTGACCATCCCTGCGTTACTGTCAGTCGGCGTCTCGCCTGTGCAGGCGTTGGCGACAAACAAGTTGCAGGCAGTGGGTGGTTCCTTCTCTGCCAGTCTCTATTTTGTCCGTTATGGCGCGGTTGATCTCAAGTCTCAGCGCTTTGCCATACTGATGACATTGTTTGGTTCAATGGCTGGAGCCATGATTGTCCAGTTTATCAAACCCGATTTTCTCAGCCAGCTATTACCGGTTCTGGTTATTATTATTGGCCTTTACTTCCTGTTGACCCCAACGATAGGCAGGGAAGATCGCCATCGTCGTCTGGCTCCGGTGGCATTTGCCTGTCTTATCGGGGGTGGATTGGGCTTATACGATGGCGTATTTGGTCCCGGTGTTGGCTCATTTTATGCGTTAGCTTATGTTACCCTGTGTGGCTATAACCTGGCGAAATCCACCGCTCATGCCAAGGTACTGAACTTCGCTTCCAACATGGGTTCACTGGTGCTGTTTATCCTTGGCGGTCAGGTTTTGTGGGTACTGGGCCTTGTTATGCTGGCAGGGCAGGTAATCGGTGCACGGCTGGGCGCACGTTTGGTTTTAACACATGGTCAAAAACTTATTCGCCCTATGATCGTGACTATCTCTTTTTTAATGAGTATCAAATTATTGAATGATAATCACGGAGATACGATCCGTACCTGGCTGGCATATTATTTCTGATTCAGGATTTTGTTTTTAATTCATGACAACGCATAACTATCAACAAATTATAGATATTTTTAATCGCTGTTTTGGCGACGAATACAATACACGTCTGGTAAAAGGTGATAACGAACCTATTTACCTGCCGGCAGATGAAGACGTTTCTTATAACCAGATTGTATTTGCTCATGGTTTCTATGCCAGTGCGTTACATGAAATTGCCCATTGGTGCATTGCGGGTGAAAAGCGTCGGAAATTAGTGGATTTTGGCTATTGGTATTGCCCTGATGGGCGTGACGCACAGACGCAAAGTGAATTTGAGAAAGTAGAAATTAAACCCCAGGCGCTGGATTGGATGTTTTGTACCGCCGCAGGTTTTCCGTTCAATATCAGTTGTGACAACCTTGACGGGGATTTTGAACCTGACAGGCTGGCTTTTCAACGTAAAGTTCGTGCTCAGATCATGGACTATTTAGCGCAGGGAATACCGGCAAGAGCAGAGTGCTTTATTCAGAGACTACAATCGTTCTACAATACGCCCCCATTGAAAGCGGAACATTTTCCTTAGCCGGAAGATATATTCGCAGATTGAAACTGAATTTAAGGAAAGATGATGCTCGCTGAGTTTGAAACGCGTATTTTGGCGCAAATTGATGACATGGTAGATCATGCCAGTGATGATGAATTATTTGCTGGTGGCTATCTCCGCGGGCATCTCACTTTGGCGGTGGCGGAATTGGAACAAGAAGGTGCTCATACTGCTGAACAGCTTCATGATCGTGTTGAAGAAAGTATCCAAAATGCGATTAAAGCAGGAGAATTGGCACCACCGGATCAGATTCTGGTTCTCCATACTTGGCAGCGCCTGCTGGATAACGCTAAAACTCAATAAATTGATTAAAACAATAGAAAAGACAAACTGCACCCAAAAAACCATATAAGTTTCTGATAGCTGGCGGTGCAGTGCATTGAAGCGAAGACTTAATGGTGATTTCCATTTTAGCTGTTTGATGGCGGCCCAGGCTGTTTTCTTCCATTCAAGAACGAGCACGAAGTTTCCTGTTAATCAATTCTTGGGCTTCATCCATCATCTGCTGATGTGGGATAGGTGGACGCGTATCGTCGAGCGCTTCTTGTACTTTAGCACGAAACCAGGCGTCGTAAGTTTCCGGATCGGCAGTGAAGCCAGCAGGTAACGCTCCATCTTTGGCGACACGGGTTAGCAGGATACGCACGGCATCCGATATAGTCAGGCCTAGATTTGCGAGTTTTTCCGTCGCATCGGCCTTGAGTTTGTCGTCTACACGGACGTGCAGCATTGATGTTTGAGCAGCCATTTTGTGTCCTCCGTTTTATCAGGCTTTATTATGTATCTCATTTGAGATCTATCTGCAAGAAGATTGAGATGTATTGAGCTGCACCTCCCAAAAGTGACACAAACATTTCACTTCTTGGGCGGTGCCGTTTCTTATGGTTTTTCGGTTTTAACTTCGCGGCCTTTCAGTAGTTTTCTGATCCAAAAACGGTTTGGATGAAGGGCTGCCAGTGTTTCATTATCCAGTGGCAAGGGTTCACCAAAGATCTGCCCTGCAAGTATTTCCGCACTGAGTGGTGCAGAGCATAATCCACGGGAACCTAATGCTCCGATAACAAACAGATTGGAATAACAGGCGGCATCTGTGACAGGGTTTCCTGTGCGGATTTGTTCTGATAGATCCTGATAATTTTCCATTATTTCATTGAGATTCGGCACATTTCCCACCATTGGCATATGGTCACGAATAACGCAGCGAATGCCCTGGCGAGATTTTCCGGCAGAAACATCAACCTGACTTATCCATCCGGCATCAGGTAAACATTTCAGTAATCGATCACGATTCTCTTGTTGTTCTGTTGCAGAATATTCGCTATCAAGCTGATGGCGCTGATAACTGGCCCCGATGCAGTGGTACTGATTGCTTGGATTAGCAGGTGTCATATAGCCATCATAGCAAAGCACATTTTTCAATTTACTCAGCTCTGTTGTCGTTGGAATATGGCTGACTTGACCACGAACGGCGGTAACCGGCAATTTTTCGGTTTGTCTAAATTGGGGCAGTTGATAGCCATTGGCAATCACTACCGTTTTATGATGTGTGTTTAAGCGTTGCCCTTGATGCATCAAATGCAGCTGCCAACCCTTTTCGCTATGGTCAAGATCGGTAATTTCATGATTGAAGAAACAGAGCATTCCTTGCTGTTGTGCTAATTCTGTTGCCGCTTTGGTCAATTCGGCCGGACATAGCCACCCGCCTTGTGGATAGTGAATGCCGTGGTGATTAATATCCAGTCCACATTCTTTACTTAATTGGTGGTGACTCATACCAACAGCGATTTCATCCGGCCATTCTGTTGCCAGAATTTTTTCAATTTTCCTGCTACTTTTTTCATCATAAGCAAGTTGGCTGACACCACACCATTGATGGTCGAAATGAATTTCCTGAGCTGATAGTTGATCATACTGACGACGGGCAAAAGTAAATGCAGATATAAAGAATTTTTCGAGCCCACTATTATTACCGTTAAGTAACGGGTAGAGCGCTCCCTGACGATTACCGGACGCACCTTGTGCCGGAAATTCATCCTGACAATAAAGAGTAACTTGCGCGCCACGACGCAGTAGCGCAAGAGCGGTGAGAATACCGGCAATACCTCCGCCAATAATCGCGATATCATCTGTGTGGCTTGCCGCTGGACGAGCAAACCACGGTGTGGGCAATGACTGAGATTTCTGTGCTGCCAGAACCCCAGTCAGCATTTCTCTTTTGCGACCAAATCCTTTTACTTTACTGACACTAAAACCTGCTTGTTGTAAACCACGACGGACGATACCGGCAGAAGTGAAGGTTGCAAAGGTGCCGTCTGGGCGGGCAAATTGCGCCATTGCGGCAAACAGTTGTTCGCTCCACATTTGTGGGTTTTTTGCAGGCGCAAATCCATCTAAAAACCAGGCGTCTATTTTACCGTAAAGGTTGGAATCCATTGTTGGCAACAGATCATTGACATCACCAAACCATAAATCCAAGGTGACAGTTCCATTTGCCATAATTAGCCGGTGGCAGCCTGCCAACGGTTGAGGCCACTGCTGGCAGAGCTGTTGTGAAAAAAGGCCAAGCTCAGGCCAGCGTTGATGTGCAGCCCGTAAGTCACAGGTTTTCAGTGGGTATTTCTCGAAACTAATGAAATGCAGACGTTTCAACGGGGCATCAGGATTTTGCTGCCGAAATGCAGCAAATGATTGCCATAGTGTCAGAAAATTTAAGCCTGTTCCGAAGCCAGTTTCTGCTATGACACAGTTGGTACGAGAATGAGTACTGAATCGTTGGGGAAAGTGATTACCGTTAAGGAATACATAACGGGTTTCTTCCAATCCATCCTGATTTGAAAAATAAACGTCGTCGAATTGTGCTGAAACCGGAGTGCCTTGATCATTCCAGTTCAGGGTTGCGGTACGGATGGCAGAGTTTTTCACGGTAATGCCTGCAATGTTACTGATAATAATGTGATTTTAGCGATATTAGGCTTGATGTACCACCTGACAGGAGAAAAGATAGGAAACCCATAAACCAGAACGCTGGTGCTGATGAAAATCGCCGAGAAAAAGAATATTATCTGAAAAAACATAAAATGGTATCTTCATACTATCAGACTATTTACGGATTGCTTTATGAGGATAAAATAAAGGGGGTAACTTATAAAAACTGCTCAGAATTGCCAGTAAAACAGTATCAGTAAAGATAAAAGGCGAATATGATTAACATTGGTTAAACGTAAAACACAATATACCATGATGATTAAACTTAATAAAAATCAGACGTTAAAAGTGATAAAAACAACAGTGAAAACTTCATAAAACTCAGGTCGGGATCCCACTTTGGTTATAAAAAGAATATTATCTGAAAAACTGCACCTTAATCAGTTAGTATCCAACTTTTGGGGTGCAGTTCATTAAAATGGGGTTTAAGTTTATAAAGGAATATGAAATTCACACAATTTTTTAAATTCCTTCGACTGTGTTTCCTTTAAGTGTGAGGAAATAATATCAATCATTGATATCACTTTGCGCCTGGCTGCTGCTTTATCACCGTTCTTGTGATTGACCTCTTCAATATAAGATGAGCATAACTTACAAAATTCAGCTACTCTTTTTTCAAGGACATTTGAGTCTTTATCGATAAAATCGTAATGGCGGTGATTATTAGCCTGCTTTAGGTAATCTGAATTTGGTATAGGTGCCCGTATGAATGTTTTCTCTGAGTTTAATCCAGAAATATCCTTATCGTGGCTCTGGTATATAGACTCTAATAACCGCTGATTTTTACTGGATATAATCATAATTAGCCCGTAAAGTGTGATGAATGCTCCAATTAGGATATGGTTCTGTTGTGACACAACCAATCTAATATTGTTAATTTTGTTGCCGTATTGTGATGAGATATTTGTATCCATATTAAAAGCTACTAAAATCCATACAATACCAACGCTTAATAGAAGATAACCCAGTCCTCTCATTATTAACCCCCATAAAGTTAGTGGGTGGAAGTGCTCTAACTCACTTAGGTCTTACAATGAACCGACCATTTTATATGACGTAACATCATTACAATCATTTTGTATGTGAATAATGGCTTGATTACTAATAAAGTCAGAAAATTTTTTATTTCAAAATGTTTGTTACTGTAAGTTTGGAAAATTTAAGTAATTCTGCTAGTAAGATAACATAAGAGCCGGTTCTTTTCATAAAAATTCTATTCATGATTATAGCGGCTACTATTAAACTCGTTTCTAATTATAAGAAAACGTAATAAAAATAACGGACATAGTTGTCTCTATATAAATTAAACTTTTAATCATTGATTTAGATACCTGATAAACTCAGGTGTTTCCTAGTGTTATGACTTACCGGAAGAATCTTTACCTGAAATTTATTGTCATCCATTGCTATCTGAATAGTTTTTGCCATGTTCTATGTAGGTTAGTTGTTGTTTTGACCAGAAAATATATTGAAATCTTTCGATGGATGAATTTTTCTTCGTAATTTTATCCTGATCGGACTTGTTCGGCGTACAAGTGTACGCTAAAGTGCTGTTAGCATTGATAGAGATCCCGCAGATAAACATATTTAATGAGGTATTTAATGAAGCGTGCAGTGATCACTGGATTGGGTATTGTCTCCAGCATTGGTAATAACCAGAAAGAAGTACTGGCATCTCTGAAAGAAGGCCGCTCCGGGATAACTTTTTCCGAAAAATTCAAAGAGATGAAAATGAGAAGTCACGTCTGGGGTAATGTAAAACTGGATACTACAGGGCTAATAGACCGAAAAATTCAGCGTTTCATGAGTGATGCTTCTGTTTATGCTTATCTGGCGATGGATGAAGCAATTAAAGATTCTGGCCTGACTGATGATCAGGTTTCTAATATTCGCAGTGGATTAGTTGTAGGTTCTGGTGGTGGTTCTCCTCATAACCAGGTGGCTGCCGCTGATGGTATGCGTTCTCGTGGTCTGCGTGGTGTGGGGCCTTATATGGTGACTCGTGCAATGGCTTCCGGTGTGTCAGCTTGCCTTGCAACTCCTTTTAAAATCAAAGGGGTAAACTACTCTATCAGTTCTGCTTGTTCTACCTCTGCCCATTGTATTGGTCATGCGGCTGAACTTATTCAGTTAGGAAAACAGGATGTTGTTTTTGCCGGCGGTGGTGAAGAGCTGTGCTGGGAAATGAGCTGTGAATTTGATGCAATGGGTGCACTTTCAACGAAATACAACGAAACTCCCGAACAAGCTTCTCGTACTTATGATAAAAACCGTGATGGTTTTGTTATTGCTGGCGGTGGCGGTATCATTGTTGTTGAAGAGTTGGAACATGCATTAGCACGCGGCGCACACATATACGCTGAAATTGTTGGCTATGGTGCAACATCTGATGGAGCGGATATGGTGGTTCCATCCGGTGAAGGTGCAGTTCGTTGTATGCATATGGCATTGCAAGGTGTAGAAGGTTCTATTGACTATGTGAATACGCATGGTACTTCTACTCCAGCGGGTGATTTGAAAGAGTTGGAGGCTATCAGGGAAGTATTTGGTGATACAACACCGGCAATTTCTGCAACAAAAGCGATGACAGGCCATTCACTAGGTGCTGCCGGGGTACATGAAGCGATTTATAGCCTGCTGATGTTAGAACATAGTTTTATTGCACCGAGTATTAACATTGAAGATCTTGATGATAAAGCGGCTGGCATGAATATTATTACGAAACCTACCGAACAAAAGTTAAATACGGTAATGTCCAACAGCTTTGGTTTTGGTGGTACGAATGCTTCGCTGGTGATGAGCAAGTATTTGAGGTAATTCTCCTCATCAGGTTTGGACAGTGCTCAGGCAAAAGCAATAACTTTTGGCGCATTTTAGGCGACTAGGTGAGCGAAACGAGTTAACCCCGTGTACTAATATGTACACTCCTATTTCTGTGTGCTGTCCGTATTACTATTATTTTGTTTTCTGATCCTACTAATCACATACTCAGAAGAGAGTCCTTCAGAATATATGGGGATTAAAAGAAGACCGTCTTGTCGGATGATGTCAAGAGGTTGTATCCTCGTTGGGTTTAACACAAGGAACAGAGTGTAGAGCTCTGAAATAAAGAACTGGAAGTTATATGATAATGCGTTTATTGCCCTATTTTTTGTTACTTTTGCCATTTAATATATACGCTGACAGCGAATCTTGTATTCAAACAGGCGGCTATATTGAAATGAACATGCGGGGAAAAATGATAAATGATTTGAATATTCATTCTCAGGATGTTGATTTTAAAAAAACAAGAATCGAATTACTTTCTGATATCGAAATCAATAAAATTCTTGCTGCGGAATTTGCTAAAAAAGCGGTGGAAAAAGATAAATCGAGAGACAGTTCAGTTCGACTCAGGTATAAAGACTATTATGAAAATTATACAGAATATAATCCTCATAATTTAATTTTAAAATTTACCTACTTTAATAAACAAGACGATAGAAATATTTTTATTGCATCGGCAATTGTTAATGATATTGAGTGCTCTGTATCATTTAGTGATTATTTAACGGTAAATCGAGAGTTTTAAATCATGGGTTCATTAAATATTGCGATTTACCAAAGTTGAGGTTAAATATCAATGAAATTCCATCTTGCTGAATCTTAACTTTTTGTGAAATATAATATTAATGTGATGCGTGTTTTTATCATCCTGGAAATAAAATCCCATAATTTTTCTTGATAATAATTATAGGATTTTTCCTGTTAGGCTTTAAGTTTCAGTAACTATTTTTTGAATACGTCGTTTACGGATGATTCGTAATACTGGCGGAATAATCAGGACTAGTACGGCCAATACTAATAAACTCTGAGCAATTGTGCTGTTCCACAGAATTCCAAACTCTCCATTGCTAATAGAAAGTGCGCGACGTAAATTTTGTTCCAGCATTTCTCCCAATACGAAACCGAGAATTAATGGCGACATGGGGAAATTCATTTTCCTTAGAATGTAACCGAAAACGCCCAGCCCTATCATCAGCAAAAGATCGAATGTCGTACTGTGTACCGCATATACACCAACGGCCGAAACGGTAGCAATCGCAGGGACAAGGAACCATAACGGAATAGTTAACATTCGGGTAAACAGACCTATCATTGGGATATTCATAATCAGCAGGATAATATTGGCAATCAATAATGCTGCAATTAATCCCCAAACGATATCCGGTTGCTCAGTAAACATTCCCGGCCCTGGCGTAATGTTATAGAGCGTTAATGCACCCATCATGACGGCAGTGGTGCCTGAACCTGGAACTCCTAATGTTAGCATTGGAATAAAGGAGCCGCAGGCCGAAGCGTTGTTGGCAGCTTCCGGTGCCGCAACGCCACGAATATCACCTTTACCAAATGAATCGCTGTTTCCACTGATCTTTTTCTCGGTCATATAGGTAATTGCGCTGGCAATTGTCGCCCCTGCACCAGGCAAAATACCGACAAAGAAACCGATAAAAGATGATCTGATCGTTGGCATGGCGCATTCAGCCGCTTCCTTGCGATTAAACAACAAACGGCCTGTTTTGCGGATAATGGTTTTGCCGGTTGATGTATTCTCTAGCATCAGCAGAATTTCGCTGACAGAGAACAGTCCTATCACTACAACGATAAATTGAATGCCATCTGACAGATGAACGTTGTCGAAAGTAAAACGGTAAACCCCGGTGTTGGCGTCTACTCCGACAGTTGCCAGACCTAATCCGATCAGTGCCGCTAATAGTGATTTCAGCGGATTCTGACTCATCATGCTACCCAGACAGGCAATAGCAAAAACCATTAGTGCAAAATATTCAGCAGGGCCGAAAGCCAATGACCACTGCGCCAGTAATGGTGCAAATAAAATAATGCCGAAAATTGCCAGCAAAGAACCACAAAAAGAACTGACTGCGGAAATAGACAGCGCCACACCCGCACGGCCTTGTTTGGCCATCGGATAACCATCCAGTGCGGTCATAATGGCGGCAGCATCGCCGGGAACATTCAGCAGAATCGATGATATACGCCCACCATACTCACAGCCGATATAAACAGTTGCTAATAAGATCAGAGCTGATTCAGCAGGCAGTTTTAACGCGAAAGCCAGTGGCAAAAGAATCGCGACACCATTAATCGGCCCAAGCCCCGGTAACAGGCCAACAATCGTACCGACAAAACAGCCAATTAAAGCAATAATCAGGTTTTGCGGCACCATTGCAACTTCAAAACCCTGACTGAGATACATCCAAGTTTCCATAAAATTCTCCGTCAGTTGAGCCAGTTGCCAAGAGGCAGGGTTACATCAAGTAAGCGGTCAAAGGCGAAGTAGAGCGTGACGCCAAGGAACACCCCGGAAATGATTGCGGCAAGCAGTGTCGCGTTAAATAACAGAGCGACACTGAATGTCAGCAGAGCGGTAGCCAGAGGAAAACCTAGCCATTCAAATGCCCAGCCATAAATAACCAAAGAGACAATCAGTATCATCAGGCGACGAATAACCGATGCATCGGGCCAGTTGTTCTGTTCTGGTTTTTTGAAAAGCAGCAATAAAGCACAGAGAGCCATCAGAGACAGAATAATCATCGGAAAAGGTCTGGGCCCCAAGGGTTCATAAGTGTATTCACTCTGGATCCCCCAACCAATAACCATGCCGATGGCACAGAGTACTAACCAGACAGCCGCGAAGAGGCGATCGCTCATGATAATTACCCTGTTATTTGGCTAAACCAAAAGCTTTGGCTTGTTCATGATACTGTTCAACCTGTTTTTTCACATAGCTGTCCAGTTCCTTGCCGGTCATGTTAAATTCGAACAATCCACGGATATCACGCTGCTCTTTAAAAGCATCTGTTTGTTGTAATTTATTAAAAGTATCAACCCACCACTGATATGCTTCATCGGAGACTTTTGGTCCCATATAAAATCCGCGGATAATCGGCCATACCAGGTCATAGCCTTGCTCTTTGGCGGTAGGAATATTGGCTAAATCACCCTCCAGCCGTTTATCTGAATAAACAGCCAGAACACGGATTTTGTCTCCACTCAGGTAAGGCATCATCTCGCTCAGATCACCGGAGACAGCCTGAATATGGTTACCCAGCAGAGCCGTGACTGGCTCACCACCCCCCTCAAAAGCGACATAACGCATTTTGTGAGGATCAACACCAACCTCTTTTGCCAGCAGTGCTGTTTTCATCCAGTCCTGACTGCCGATAGAAGCGCCGGCACCAAACACAATGCTGGTGGGATCGTCTTTGAAAGCATTCATCAGATCATTCAGGGTGCTATGAGGAGAATCAGCACGAACGGCAATCATGCCATAATCAGTACCAACACTTGCCAGCCAGCGAACATCATTAACGTTGTAGCGGCCAAATTTTCCCTGAGACAAATTGAGCAGAGAGCCACCGGAAAAGGCAACGATGGTTCCCGTTTCAGCAGGTCGCTGTGCGACGATAGCGTTGTAAGCGACAGCACCGACACCACCGGGCATAAAGGTGACGCGCATGGGTTTACTGATCTCTTTCGTATCCAGTAATGAAACCTGTACCAGCTTGCAGGTCAGATCAAACCCGCCACCCGGTTTTGCCGGGGCAATACATTCGGTTCTACCAGGGGCGTCGGCAGCAAAAACACTGCTTGCGCTAAATAGTAAAACGGTTGCCGCTAATATTTTGATTGTTATCGTTTTCATTTATTTTCTCTCATCAATACCCGTGTAAGATATAGCCACCATAAACGGATCTGTTGACACAATTGATAATAACAAAACCTTTCATTTACCTTTCATTAACAAGAAAAGTTGTTGATATGTGATTTTAATCGCTTAATTTGCGTAGCGTTTCGCATTAATGAGTCAATAAATGGCGACAGACTTTCTTTTTTGTTTGGGTTTGTTGTAAGTTTCTCGTAGTGCTGATGTTGCTTTGTTTGGTGTTAGGTAACTCAAGGAGAAATTGTTCGAAGGTGGTGTGGTTTTTGGCAAAAATAGCCGTAACTTGCGCCCAATGCGGATGGAGATATAGAGTAAAAAGCCTAATCGAAACAGCCGCGTTATGGGCGGCTGTTTAATAGCTTTACATCTTCATACTTAATTTAAATCTTCGCTAGGAGCGCATAATTTCTTCAATGTCACTCAGTTTTGGATTTTGTTGGCAGCAAGGGCATGTTACGTCAGCTATTCCAAGTACTCTGTTTGAGTCAACTTCAGCTTGGAAGACTTGTTTCAAACATTCCGTATGCATTGGATGGCTTTCGGGGCTGCCATGATTGCAACTGAGTTGGTAAAAAGGCTTGTCGTTATTTTTAAGACAAATGGTACATTCTTTGGTTGTATTTGGTTCAATGTGTGGCATGTGACTTCTCCTATATGAGGGATTATTTCGCTTTTCTGGCTTAAATAGCGTTTCAAAACAGTAGATCACTCGAAGGGAACTTAATCTGGTTTTTGCGATCTGATTAATCGCAAAAAATCACAAATCACTCGTTGGACTGAGTTATGTCAATTATAGCACCTATATTTTGGAATGAATGGCGCTGAACGGTAAATAAAATGGGTTAAGTCAGATAGATTCTAAATGTCCGGCTATTTTTCAGAATATTACAACAGTAATATAAATCGTAAAAATAGTTATGTTTGTAATTATATTAATCGATTAGATATTTAAAATATGCGCTTACTATTAGTGGAAGACCACCCTGAATTATTGCATTGGCTGCAAAAAGCACTGAGTAGTGCAGGGTTTGCTGTAGATGTTGCTGGTGATGGTATCGTTGCCGATCAATTATTGCAGACAGAAAATTATGCCTTGCTGATTCTGGATGTTTCTTTGCCAAGGCTGGATGGTCTTTCACTGTTAGTTCGTTTGCGTAAGCGGGGACAAAATCTGCCGGTATTATTGCTAACGGCTAAGGCCGATGTTGCTGATCGGGTGAAAGGGCTTAATTCCGGCGCTGATGATTATTTGACTAAACCTTTTGATTTACAGGAATTGGAGGCGCGTATTCGGGCATTACTTCGGCGTAGTGCAAATGTTTCACAGGAGACCCTGACATTTGGCTCCTTGGTTTATCAGGATGAAGGTTACTTTATTTTGAACGATGAACCACTGGCTTTGACACCGCGGGAACTCTCTGTTTTGACAACATTGTTCCATCGTCGGGGAAGGCCAGTTTCTAAACAACAACTCTTTGAGCAGGTATTTGCACTGTCAGATGAGGCAAATCCACAAAGTATTGAACTTTATGTACACCGGGTCCGAAAAAAATTATCGGGTAGTAGTGTCGGGATCAGCACATTACGGGGATTAGGTTATCGTCTGGAGTGCCAGAACAGATGAAATTATTCAAAGTGCCGAAATCATTGTTTCATCAGTTACTCTTGTTTTTTGGCGTTCCGCTATTTTTGCTCGGTAGTTTATCTGTTTATACCCATTATTTCAGTGCGAAAAATGCGGCCACATTGGCTTATGACCGTACTTTATTGGCATCAGCCCGAACGGTGGCAGAACGGCTGACAGTTGAGAATAAACAGTTAATTGTTGATGTGCCTTATGTGGTTCTGGATAGTTTTGAGCGAAATATGCATGATCGTCTGTTTTATCAGGTGTTATCTCCTGAAGGGAAAACAATTTCTGGTTATGACGATTTGCCGTTAATACCTGAATATACGCCGCGCTCCAATTTATACACTGCATTGGTCTATTTTTATGATGCGAAATATCACGGTCAGCCTATCCGGGTTGCCGCACTTTATCAGCCGATTAATGAAGGCGGCATGATGGGAATGGCGTTAATACTGGTTGCTGAAACAGTGGCTTCCCGTCATTATCTTGCTCAACAATTATTAATATCTTCTTTGCTGAGTCAGGGAGCCGTTGTCGGTCTGACACTGATCCTGGCTTATTTTCTGTTGAAACAATTACTCAAACCACTACATAAACTTTCTGGTGTTATGGTTCGTCGCCCTGCTAATGATCTTACTCCGTTACCGGATATGTTACCGTGGTCAGAACTTTCTCCGTTATTACATGCATTTAATCGCTATATAGAACGGCTGAAACTGATGGTTAGCCGGCAGAAAAGATTCAGTGCGGATGCTTCTCATCAACTCAGAACACCGTTAACGGTATTGAAAACCCAGGTGGCGGTCGCGCTTGCCAGCCAAGATCCTGAACAATGGAAAGAGAGTTTACGGGCTATTGATAGCACGTTGGATAATACGATTTCTCTGACAGACCGTTTATTACAACTCTCTCGTTTAAAAGCACATGAAAAGGAAGCAGTTCAAGATTATAAGCCGGTTAATTTAGTCGAATTATTACAACAGGCGTGTTTTTCTCGCTTTCAACAGGCTGAAAGTAAGTATATTGACTTGGGTTATGAAGGAGAAAATATTCAGTGGATAAAAGGCGAACCTGTATTACTAACAGAAATGTGCGCCAACTTATTAGACAATGCAATTAAATATACGCCAGAAGGTGGCGTTGTGACTGCCAGAGTTATTCTCAGCCCTTGTAAGACATATTGTTATTTGGAAGTGGATGACAGTGGGCCGGGGATTGCTAAAGAAGAAGTCAATTTGTCACTGATGGCTTTTAATCGTCTTGATAATGCTGCGGGGCATGAAGGGGCAGGACTGGGATTAGCTCTGGTAAAAGATATCAGTCTTTATCATGGTACTCATCCCCAATTATTGCCCAGTGAAACACTGGGCGGCTTATTAGTAAGAATTCCTTTCAGGCTTTCTGATGATTAATTTTCTGCGGTTCTTCTGTTTTACGGCCAAAAAGAGGAACACGTAATTGTTGTGCCAGTATGACCCCTAATAGTGTTATGCCGCCTCCGATCAGATGGTAACTGTGAATTTTTTCGTGCAGAACCAGAATAGCGATAATGGTTGTAAATATCGGCGTCAAATTCATAAATATGGCAGCAGTATTAGCACCAAGTTTTATGACACCTTGTATCCATAAATAAGGGGCAAGGATAGAAGCGGGAATACCGGCAAATAAGACTAACGAGATATTGTTGGCATTCAATTGAACATCGTTGGTCAACAGGAAATTTGGCAGTAATAGCAGGACACCAAAAGTAATCTGCACATACAGGGATTGCCAGTTTGGCAATGGAATAGACCAGTGTTTGGTTAATACGCCATAGAGTGCGTAGGAGGTGGAGGCAATCAACATCATCAATTCACCGCGGCCTAAACCGTGTTGCAACAATGATATAGGATCTCCGGTACTGATCAACCAGACTAAACCAAGCAGCGATATAACAGTACCAAGAGCAATACCAACAGTAGGGACAACACGTAAAACAAATATACTGATGACAACAGTCAAAAGCGGAATCAATGAGCTAAGAATTCCCATAAATGTTGCACTGATACTGTGTGCAGCGTAATAGGCCAGGCTTTGGTAAAGTACCATCCCAAGTGCGCCAAGAATTAATAACTTCCACCAGTATTGACGGATTGTTTTCCATTGGCGAATAACAGGCAGCGCAACAAAGGGAGTTAAGGTGAGAAAGGCCAGGAACCAGCGATAAAAAGAAATTGCTGCCGGATCAATCGCTGTGGCAGAGGCTTTACTCACCACGGCATTAATTGACCAAATCAGGACTGCCAGAAGCGGGAAAATCATATTCATATAGATGAGTCGCATTGAGATAAAAATGAGTGTTTAGTCTAATGGTGTCTGATTTATTATATATAACGATAATCAGACAATGGATAAGGCAATTGAGACAATATGACAGAAAAATTTCATACCCCTGTGAAAGTCATGGATATTCCGGCCAGTATTTCTTTCCGCAGCGAATTATTCAGTGCTGACACCGAGTGTTTACGTCATACCCATCCATTCGGGCAACTTATTTATGTCGTCTGTGGTGTAATGGCAATGAATGTTGGAGAACAACATTTTTTAGCGCCACCGCAATTTTGTGTCTGGATACCGGAAGGAATAGAGCATTCGGGATATAGTAGAAAAGCAATGCGATTCAGGGCAATAGATATCTCTCCTGAATGGGGGAAATTATTGCCGGATGCGCCTTGTATTATCCGACTTAGCTCAATATTCAATACGATTATGGCTGATTGTTTTGAACGTGAATTGAAAATACCGGAAACAGAACAGGATTTACGGCTGGCTCAAGTGTTGATTGATCAGCTAATGCAGTCTCCTGTTCAGCATACCTATCTGCCTTTCTCTAAAGATAAACTTTTGGCACCGATACTACAGGAACTTGAACGTAATCCGGCTGATAATACGTCATTGCTGCAATGGGCAAAACAGCGTTATACCTCGGAACGCACTTTGTCACGGCGTTGCCGGCAAGAATTAGGTATGTCATTTAGTGAGTGGCGGCAACGGTTGCGGTTTATCCATGCTATTTCTTTGTTGGAACAAGGGAAAACCGTTAATGAAGTCGCCTTTGATGTAGGTTACAGCTCATCTTCTGCTTTTATTGCGATGTTTCAGCAACTGGCGGGTACGACACCGGAGCGTTTCAGAAAAAGTTAATAACAAAAGAAACTGTCGTGATGGGTTTTGTTACGATTAAGTGGCAAAATAGCCGGCTACGTCCGTTTTATGCCATAGGATGGAATTAAGTGAAGATTCTGGTTGATGAAAATATGCCTTATGCTGAACAACTGTTTCAGCAATTAGGGGATGTACACGCTATTTCGGGGCGTCCGGTGCCGGAAGGTGCACTGGATAACGCGGATGCGTTTATGATTCGCTCGGTGACTAAAGTTAATGAAGAATTGCTGAAAGGCAGCACGGTAAAATTTATCGGTACGGCAACAGCGGGTACGGACCATGTGGATCAACAGTGGTTATCTCAAGTGGGAATCGGGTTTTCTGCTGCACCGGGATGCAATGCCATTGCTGTGGTTGAATATGTTTTCTCAGCATTAATGTTACTGGCTGAACGTGACAATTTTGAACTCAAAGATAAAGTTGTCGGGATCATTGGCGTCGGTAATGTCGGTAGCCGGCTGGCAGAACGGTTATCTACCCTTGGCATACGGACACTCTTATGTGATCCACCAAGAGCTGAAAGAGGTGATGCCGGCGAATTTTGGCCATTGGAAAAACTGGCTAAAGAGGCGGATATTCTGACATTCCATACGCCACTGAATACATCAGGCCCATATAAAACACTTCATCTTGCGGGGGCTGAATTATTATCGGCTTTGCCGGATAACCGCATATTGATTAACGCCAGCCGGGGGGAAGTTGTTGATAATCAGGCACTGCTTGCCGAGTTGAAACGTGGTAAAAAACTCAGTGTTGTGCTGGATGTTTGGGAACCAGAACCTGATTTATCCCTGCCATTACTGGAATTAGTTGATATAGGTACTCCGCACATCGCGGGTTATACCCTCGAAGGTAAAGCACGCGGCACCACACAGGTATTTGAGGCTTATTGTGAATTCCTTGGTCAACCCCGTAAAGTTGCCTTATCTGAGTTGTTGCCTGAGCCTGATTTCAACCGGGTCGCCTTGCATGGAAATGTGACTCAAAGCACACTAAAGCGACTGATACATTTAGTGTATGATGTGCGCCGCGATGATACCCCGTTACGGCAGGTTGCCGGTCAGAAAGGGCAATTCGATCTTCTGCGTAAAAACTATTTGGAACGTCGGGAATGGTCATCCCTGACCGTGTGCTGTGATAACCGAGAGAGTGCTGAATTGTTAGCCGCTCTTGGTTTCAGTACAGAACTGATTTAATTGGTGCAGGCATATATCTGCATGTCAGAAAGATAAGGTGGAGAAAACCAACATGTCGGAAGGATGGAATATTGCCCTGTTGGGTGCGACAGGCGCGGTAGGTGAAGCGATACTGGCGTTATTACAGGAGCGTCAGTTTCCCGTTGGTGAACTGTATCCTCTTGCCAGTGAACATAGTGCCGGTGAAAACCTGCGTTTTAATGGTAAAAGTTTAATTGTCCGTGATGTTGCTGATTTTGACTGGTCACAGGTACAACTCGCTTTTTTTGTGGCCGGAACAGAAGCCACGGCACAGTATGCTGAACAAGCGGCAGAAGCAGGTTGTCTGGTGCTCGATAGCAGCGGATTGTTTGCTTTGGAGCCGGATGTTCCTCTGGTTGTCCCGGGTGTGAATCCTCATGCGTTGGCGGATTATCGTAACCGTAATATTGTCGCCTTGGCAAATTGCATGACCAGCCAAGTGCTGACAGCGATTAAACCGCTGGTTGATGCCGCAGGAATTGCACGCTTACATTTGACTAATTTGCTCTCTGTTTCTGTTCACGGCAAAGCCGCAGTTGATGAATTAGCCGGGCAAAGCGCCCGCTTACTTAACGGTATCCCGCCGGAGCCCGGTCGTTTTAGCAAACAACTGGCATTTAATCTTTTACCGTTGCTGGCAGATACGGAAGGCTCGGTGCGTGAAGAGCGCTGTTTGGTGGATCAGGTGCGTAAAATTTTACAAGATGAGGGGCTACCCATTTCAGTCAGTTGCGTTCAGTCTTCGGCTTTTTATGGGAATGCTCAGGTCGTCCATTTGGAAACATTGCGTCCGGTTGGTGTGGAAGAAGCTCGCGAAGAGTTAGAGCGGATGGTTGATATTAACGTTTCAGATGAAAGTGATTATCCGACTCAGGTGACTGACGCGTCTGGTAATGATTTGTTGAGTATTGGCTGTCTGCGCAATGATTATGGTATGCCGGAAGTATTACAATTTTGGTCTGTGGCCGACAATATCCGGTTTGGTGGCGCGCTGATGGCGGTTGAGACAGCAGAAAAACTGATTCAGGGGCAATTTTACTGATGCCTGGTACAGAACAAACAGCATCTGTGCCAGGTTCAAAAATGAAAATTGCATTGGGAATTGAGTACGATGGCCGCCGGTATTATGGTTGGCAGCGTCAGCAGGAAGTGAAAAGTGTTCAGGGGTGCCTTGAGGAAGCGTTATCAAAAGTCGCCAATGAGCCCATATCGGTATTTTGTGCCGGCCGGACTGATGCTGGAGTACATGCAACAGGGCAAGTCGTTCATTTTGAAACGTCTGCACAACGTAAGGATGCGGCGTGGACAATGGGGGTGAACGCACATTTACCGCCGGATATTGCTGTTCGTTGGGTGAAAGCCGTGGATGAGGATTTCCATGCTCGTTTCAGCGCGACTGCCCGGCGGTATCGTTATATTATTTTTAATCATCGTTATCGTCCGGCAGTACTGGCAAGTGGCGTGACACATTTTCATTATCCATTGGATGAAAAACGGATGCATCAGGCCGCGCAGTGTTTGCTGGGGGAAAATGATTTTACCTCTTTCCGTGCGGTTCAGTGCCAATCCAAAACACCCTGGCGTAATGTGATGCATATTAATGTCAACCGTTACGGGCATTATGTTGTGATGGATATTAAAGCCAACGCTTTTGTGCATCATATGGTGCGTAATATTGTCGGTAGTTTGATGGAAATTGGTTGTGGGAATCAGGATATTAACTGGATGGCTCAATTGCTTGCTGTAAAAGACCGGACGAAAGCCGCTGCGACGGCGAAAGCGGCAGGATTATATCTGGTGGCCGTTGATTACCCTGCACAGTTTGATTTGCCGGGACCGGTTATGGGGCCTCTGTTTCTGGCCGATGATCTGATTTAACATTTTGGTTGCCGACAAGGATGGTTGGGTATAACGGGGAATATTATGGAATATCTATCACATTTCGTTGATTTTGCTAAATTTATTATTGATTTTATTCTCCATGTTGACATTCATTTAGCCAAACTTGTCGCAGAATATGGTCATTGGGTGTATGGCATTCTGTTCCTGATTCTGTTTTGTGAAACAGGATTAGTGGTTACGCCATTTCTGCCGGGAGATTCTCTGCTATTTGTTGCGGGTGCTTTAGCGGCGTTGGATTCAAATGATCTGAATGTGCATATCATGGTGGTGTTGATGATTATTGCGGCCATTATTGGCGATGCGGTGAACTATGCTATTGGCCGTGTCTTTGGCGAAAGATTATTTTCCAATCCGGATTCGAAAATTTTCCGCCGGAGTTATCTGGATAAAACACATGAGTTTTATGAAAAACATGGTGGGAAAGCCATTATTTTAGCGCGATTTGTACCAATTATCAGAACATTTGCACCATTCGTTGCAGGCATGGGGAAAATGTCTTATCGTCATTTTGCTGCTTATAACGTGATTGGCGCACTGGTTTGGGTACTATTATTCACCTATGCTGGTTATATATTCGGTGATATGTCAATGGTACAACAGAATTTGAAACTATTGATTGTTGCTATCATCTTTATCTCAATCCTGCCCGGAGTGATTGAAATCTGGCGTCACCGCCGTGCGGTGATGAAACAGAAAACCAATAACCCGTAACAGGTTTGAGCAGTTTTTTATCCACACTGTAATAGCATTGTGGTTTAATGGCACACATAACAAAACTGGCATAAGCCAGATTCAGACGGAAAGATCATTCAATGAGCTGGATTGAAAAAATTCTTAATAAAAGCAACATTACCCAAACTCGTAAGGCAAATATCCCAGAGGGAGTTTGGACTAAATGTGATAGTTGCAGTCAGGTGCTCTACCGTGCTGAGTTAGAGCGCAATCTTGAGGTTTGCCCTAAATGTGATCATCACATGCGTATTTCGGCGCGTACCCGGTTGGAGACTCTTCTTGATGAAGGGATGAAAACTGAATTAGGGGAGGAGTTAGAGCCAAAAGATATTCTGAAATTCCGTGATTCTAAAAAGTATAAAGACCGTATATCGGCAGCACAAAAGCAAACTGAAGAGAAAGATGCACTGATCGTGATGAAAGGCACGTTGAGTGGTATGCCGGTTGTTGTTGCTGCTTTTGAATTTGCGTTTATGGGTGGCTCAATGGCTTCGGTTGTTGGTGCCCGTTTTGTTCGCGCGGTAGAACAGGCACTGGAAGACAATTGTCCTCTGGTCTGTTTTTCTTCCAGTGGCGGTGCCCGTATGCAAGAAGCGCTGATGTCACTGATGCAGATGGCGAAAACCAGTGCTGCTTTGGCAAAAATGCAGGAACGGGGTTTGCCTTATATCTCTGTGATGACTGACCCGACAATGGGCGGTGTTTCAGCGAGTTTGGCAATGTTAGGTGATATCAATATTGCTGAACCGAAGGCATTGATTGGTTTTGCCGGTCCACGTGTTATTGAGCAGACAGTACGCGAGAAATTGCCGCCAGGTTTCCAACGCAGTGAGTTTTTGCTGGAAAAGGGGGCGATTGACATGATTGTTCGTCGTCCTGAAATACGAGACACACTTGCCAGTTTGCTTGCTAAACTGACTCATCAGCCGCAGCCCGGTACTAAACCCGTTGTTGCTGAATTTGTGGCAGAACCCGCTGATGTTGAGGCGGATATTCAAATAAATACCAATAAAGAAGATGTCTGATACTTTACAAATTCTTCAAGCCACGTCGTCACTGACGACGTGGCTTTCCTACCTTGAAAACCTGCATACTAAAGCCATTGATATGGGGCTTGAGCGTGTAGGTAAACTCGCTCGAACCTTGGATCTGGTTAATCCTGCACCTAAGGTGATAACTGTATCCGGCACTAATGGTAAAGGCACCACCTGTTGCACTATCGAATCTGTTCTGCTGGCGGCTGGGCTGAGAGTGGGTGTTTACAGCTCTCCGCATCTTGTACGTTATACTGAAAGAGTTCGTATTCAGGGTAAAGAGTTACCTGAACAGGAATTCTGTCGTGTATTTGCGGACATTGAATCCCGTCGTGGTGGTATTTCACTGACTTATTTTGAATATGGCACATTAGCGGCTCTGCAATTGTTTAAACAAGCTGGCTTGGATGTGGTCATCTTAGAAGTTGGCTTAGGTGGGCGGCTGGATGCGACTAATATTGTGGATGCCGATATTGCAGCCGTTACCAGTATTGCACTCGATCACATTGACTGGTTAGGAGCTGATCGCGAACATATTGGTCGTGAGAAAGCGGGTATTTTCCGCAAAGATCGTTTTGCCGTGGTTGGTGAACCGGATATGCCATCTTCTATTGCGGAAGTCGCGGATGAATTAGGGGCCAGGTTGTTCCGCTGTGGTATTGACTGGCGCTTTTCTCAACAGGGGAAAGATTGGTACTGGCAATCTGATGATATGCTATTTAGTAATCTGCCTTTGCCAAATGTTCCTCTGATGAATGCCGCAACCGCAATGGGTGTTATTTGTTGCCTGTTACGACAAGGTGGTAAAGTTGGTCAGGCTATTAATGAAAATGCTATCCATCAGGGGCTGAAAAATGCGCAGCTGCCTGGGCGTTTCCAAATAATTCATGAAAAAAAGCCATTGTTGATCCTGGACGTGGCGCATAACCCACATGCAGCGGCTTATCTGGTACAGAAATTAGCCCTGTTGCCCCGTCAACCGGGCAGCAAAATTCTTGGTGTAGTGGGTATGCTTGGTGATAAAGATATTGCCGGCACACTGGCTTGCCTGTCACAGCAAATTAATGAGTGGTATTGCGCTCCGTTGACTGAACTGCGTGGTGCAGATGCACAGGCATTGGTTGAGCATCTTAAACAGCCACGGGTATTTACTGATGTGGAAAGTGCCTGGTATCAGGCAATGGCAGATGCTGATGACCAAGATATTGTTGTCGTTTGTGGTTCATTCCACACAGTGGCGCATGTCATGGAGGCTCTGGACAGGGAGAAGCGAAGTGGCAAGTAAATTTCAAAATCGTTTGGTCGGCACAATTGTATTGGTCGCACTGGGTGTTATTGTGCTGCCAGCATTGTTGGATGGCAACAAGAAATATAACGAAGATAAGTTTGCATCAATTCCCCTGGTTCCGAAGCCTGGGGATGAGCAAGAAATTGAATCTATTCCTCTCCTTAATTCGCCAATATTATCAATGCCTCTGGAAGATGAGACAGAGGCATTGCTGCCGGAAACACTGGAGCAGCCGGAAATACCCTTGATGACAGTTCCGTCGTCACCCGCACCGATAACGCCTCCTGCTGTTCAGCCAGAAGTCAAACTTCAACCACAGATTAAGCCTGAACAAAAACTGGACGTTAAGCAGCCAGTACCGACTAAACCAGAGATTAAACCGGGGCCGAAGCCTGAAATTAAATCCGTTGAAAAAGCGCCGCAAGGGCAAGCATATATCGTACAACTGGGTGCTTTGAAAAACGCTGGAAAGGTGGATGAAATCGTTGCCAGACTGCGGTTGTCGGGTTATCAGGTCTATACGGTACCTTCATCTCCGGTGAATGGGCAGTTAACCCGAATATATGTCGGTCCGAATGTTTCTAAACAACAACTCGACTCGGCGTTATCAGAACTGAAAAATCTGACAGGATTACAAGGGCAAGTAAGAAGCTATAGACCGTAATAAAGCTGACGATGCCTATGTGACGAATAGGATAATTGTGATGAAATTAAGTAGTAAATATTAAGTGACCGCGGCGATAATGAGTTTCCTATATCGCCGCTAACTATTTTCAGTAGAATAGGAAATCTGCTACGCAAACGTTTTCGTTTTCTGTTAGAATGCGCCTGAAACGGATGCCGAGCGTCTATTTTGGAATTAAAACATGGTTTGGATTGATTACGTTATTATTGCCATTATTGGCTTCTCGGCATTGGTTAGCCTGATTCGTGGGTTTATTCGTGAGGCGTTGTCACTGGTCACCTGGGGATGTGCTTTCTTTGTAGCAAGCCACTTCTACTCTTACTTAGCGGTCTATTTTACCCGTTTTGAAGATGAACTGGTGCGTAACGGAATCGCCATTGCGCTTCTATTTATTGCGACTTTGATTGTCGGTTCCGTGGTGAACTATGTGATAGGTTCTCTTGTGCAACGGACTGGATTGTCTGGTACTGATCGGGTACTTGGGGTCTGCTTTGGGGCATTGCGTGGTGTGCTGATTGTCGCTGCTATTCTGTTTTTTCTGGATACATTCACACCATTGCCGCAAAGTGATGACTGGAAGCAATCACAATTGATCCCACAATTCAGTCATATCATCAGGTGGTTCTTTGACTACCTGCAAAATGCGTCAAGTTTCCTGCCGGAGAAATATACCTCTCCGCTTGGCTGATGAGGAAAAACTACATGTGCGGTATTGTTGGTATCGTCGGTTTTACACCGGTTAACCAGTCGATTTATGATGCGTTGACGGTGCTTCAGCACCGTGGGCAAGATGCTGCTGGCATTGCTACTATTGATGGTAACAATGGGTTTCGTTTACGCAAAGCCAACGGCTTAGTGAGAGATGTGTTTGAAACCCGGCATATGCTACGTTTACAGGGAACGATTGGGATTGGTCATGTTCGCTATCCGACGGCGGGCAGCTCCAGTGCATCGGAAGCCCAGCCGTTTTATGTTAACTCTCCATTTGGTATTACATTGACACACAATGGTAATTTGACGAATGCGCATGAATTAAAAAGAATGTTGTTTGAAAATGCCCGTCGCCATGTGAATACCACGTCAGATTCCGAGATTTTGCTCAATGTTTTTGCTAATGAATTGGATCGTTTCCAGTATTATCCGTTGGAACCTGACAATATTTTTGCTGCGATAGCGGCAATGCATAAACAGGTTCGTGGCGCTTATGCCTGTATTGCGATGATTATCGGTCATGGGTTAGTTGCTTTCCGTGATCCGCACGGCATTCGTCCGTTGGTGTTAGGCAAGCGTACTCTGAATGATGGCCGTAATGAATATATGGTCGCTTCTGAAAGTGTTGCATTGGATACGTTGGGTTTTGAATTCCTGCGAGATGTTGCATCGGGTGAAGCGGTTTATATCACTGAGAAGGGCCAGTTATTTACCCGCCAGTGCGCTGAAAATCCTTCTTTGACTCCTTGTTTGTTTGAATTTGTCTATTTTGCCCGTCCAGACTCCTTTATTGATAAAGTTTCGGTTTATAACGCCCGTGTGCGGATGGGGCATAAGCTGGGGACGAAAATTGCCCATGAGTGGGAAGATCTGCATATTGATGTGGTTATTCCTATTCCTGAAACTTCCTGCGATATTGCTCTGGAAATTGCCCGTATACTGGGTAAACCCTACCGTCAGGGGTTTGTGAAAAACCGTTATGTTGGCCGGACATTTATTATGCCGGGTCAACAGGAGCGCCGAAAATCAGTCCGCCGTAAACTGAATGCCAATCGTGCCGAGTTCCGCGATAAAAATGTGCTGCTGGTGGATGATTCTATTGTTCGCGGTACAACATCAGAACAAATTGTTGAAATGGCTCGTGAAGCGGGAGCGAAGAGGGTTTATTTTGCTTCAGCGGCCCCGGAAGTGCGTTTCCCAAATGTTTATGGCATTGATATGCCAAATGCAAATGAATTGATCGCTCATGGACGTGAAGTTGATGAAATTCGCCAGCTCATTGGTGCAGATGCGTTGATATTCCAGGATTTGACAGATCTGATTGATGCCGTTCGTGAAGAAAACCCGGATATTGAAGAGTTTGAATGTTCAGTATTCAATGGCATTTATGTTACCAAAGACATTGACCAGACTTATCTCTATTATCTGGAAAATCTGCGTAAAGATGATGAAATGACATTGAATAATCAGAACGAAATCGAAGATCTGGATATCTATAATGAAGGTTGATGACCTTCGGATTTAAAATCGCTGTCCAGTGTCAGCTCGAGGAAAAAATGAAAAGATTGATCGTGGGGCTTACAGGGGCAAGTGGGGCTGTTTATGGCGTCAGGCTACTGCAAGTTTTACAGCCAGTTGAAGGCGTAGAAACACATCTGGTCATCAGTCAGTCCGCTCGCCAGACACTGGCGCTTGAAACAGATTATAGTTTACGGGATGTGCAGGCGCTGGCTGATGTTGTGTATGACAACAGAGATATAGCCGCTGCTATCTCTTCCGGTTCGTTCAAAACTTCGGGTATGGTCGTTTTGCCATGTTCAATGAAAACCCTTTCAGGGATTGTTCACAGCTATACCGATGGATTAGTGACCAGAGCGGCAGATGTTGTATTGAAAGAAGGCCGTAAGTTGGTGCTTGGTGTGAGAGAAACGCCATTGCATTTAGGGCATCTCAGGTTGATGACTCAGGCGGCCGAAATAGGTGCGGTGATTATGCCGCCAGTGCCTGCATTTTATCATCGGCCTGAACAGATTCAGGATATTATTGACCAAACGGTTAATCGGGTGCTCGATCAGTTTGATATCGAGCTACCTCATGATCTGTTTACCCGTTGGCAAGGCGCTAAAGGTGTTGAGATTTAGTGTTTAGCAGGTCTTCAAAAGCTTCCTTTAGCTGAAAATAGCGGAAGCCAAAACCTGCTTGTTCCAGTTTATGCGGTATTGCCTGCTGTCCTCCTAGTACCAGTGCCGCAGCTTCTCCCATGAATAATTTCAGCACAAAAGCCGGTATGCGGATAATTGCAGGGCGGTTCAATACTTCTCCGAGTGTTGCGGCAAACTGATCATTGTGTACCGGATAAGGGGCGGTGATATTAAAAGGACCGCTCAAACCGGGCGTCATCAACAGGTAATAGATGGCATTCACCATATCATCAATATGGATCCAGGGCAGATACTGCTTTCCGCTACCCATAGGTCCACCCAGCCCAAGACGGAAAAGTGGTAACATTTTTTTCAGTGCTCCGCCGTTTTTTGCCAATACAACGCCGGTACGCAAAAAACAAACACGGGTTTTATCACTGGCAGCTTGTAACGCAAGTTGTTCCCACCGTTTACAGAGTTGATGAGTAAATTCATCATTGGGTGGCTCATGTTCTGTCACAACTGCCTGATTTTGATCGCCGTAATAGCCCACCGCAGAGCCGGAAATAAATACTTCTGGTGGTGTCTGACTGGCATTAATTAACTTGCTGAGTTGTTCTGTTAGTGTCCAGCGGCTTTGGCACAGCTTTTCTTTTTGCGCTGAAGTCCACGGTTTATTTGCTATGGGTTCGCCAGCAAGATTAATAACGGCATCAAAATCATTGAGGTCCGTTTTATCTTTCAAAGTGGTCCAGCATTCAGCTTGTTTACTGAACAGAGAGTACACTTTTTGCGGTGAGCGGCTCAGAATGGTAATGGAATGGGATAGGGAAAGAAGCTGGCAAACCAGACGGCTACCAATCAAGCCTGTTCCTCCGGTGATTAAAATATGCATAACCACTCCTATAACCTAAGTTCATATAGAAACTATAGCAGGGATATCAAGGCTGATGATTTAAAATACAACTATCTGTTAGCCGGATCAAGTTTTGCGGGGAAATAGTTACCCCGCAAACAGGTATCAGGCTTTGCTGTAGGCTATTTGGGTAGTGCGGCGTTGGCTAATAGTATCAAACCATTTTTTCACTGCCGGGTAATCGCTCAGATCAATATTTTGACGCTCATAGGCACGAACCCACGGATAAGTTGAGATATCAGCGATACTGTATTCCTGACCACCCAGATAGGGTGTTTTTTCCAATTGAGTATTCAGAACCTTATACAAGCGTTTTGTTTCTTCTTGATAACGATTAATCGCGTAAGGGACTTTCTCAGGCGCAAAGTGACTAAAATGGTGATTTTGTCCCAGCATTGGGCCAAAGCCACCAATTTGCCAAAACAGCCATTGCAGGCTTTGAATACGTTCACGCACATTTTTGCTGAGTAACTTACCCGTTTTTTCTGCCAGATAAGTCAAAATGGCACCGGATTCAAAAATGGTGACAGGTTTACCGCCATCAGCGGGTTGCTGATCAACAATAGCCGGAATTTTATTGTTAGGAGAAATTGCAAGAAATTCAGGTTTAAATTGATCTCCCGCACCAATATCAATTCGGTAAATATTGTAAGGAAGGCCTGCTTCTTCAAGAAAAAGCGTGATTTTGTGACCATTTGGTGTTGGGGCATAATACAGGTCGATCATAGAACCTCCAGTGGGACATGAAATTGTATTACATATTACATTACCTTAGATCTATCCAAGAATAGCTAATTCAGACTTTTTGCTAATTCCCGCACTGGCTGGCGATCATCCGTATTGCCGGGGGTGAGTTTAACCGACAACAACTCCCCCGGTCATCAATCAAAAAGAATAGTTATCTGGAATTCGCTCTTATACTGCCATCTGCGTTAACCGCTGCCCGACTTCCGCCGTACAGATCTTTATTGAAAGTAGAGTAATCTGTACGGACATCTTCACGATTTTCCAATTCTGCCAATATTTCCTGGCTGGATATGCTAAATCCCTTGGCATATATAGGAGAAGAGAAGGGTTCGGTATAGAGATTCAATCCCCATTGAGATTCTAAACCGTGGTTAGCTGCCCCTAAATTAACTTCAATCATAGAATGATGATTATCATCAACCAGATAACCGGTTGCCAGCCATCGGGTTAGCTCTTTCATTTCCCGTTCCCCGCGTTGAATTGACTGCTCCGGTGATTCTCCATGAGTAGGCGTACCTAAAGAGAGATCATTTTTCAGCCCCGTACCTAATAGTCTGGCCGCAGTAATAAAACGATCCGTGGTGCCTGAAGGTGCAGCGACAGTTGGCAAATTATGTAAGGCTGCATCCTTAGAAAATCCTGTATTTTCTTTCACATTCCAGACAGCAAAACCATTACCACGTTGTACTATAATGTTTTCCTTCGCTAATTCTTGATGTGCTTTGATGGGTTCTGACCGACCAAATTGATAGTCGGTTCTGTCCAGCCGGTTGCGAGGGTTTAAACGGGCAAACGCCAACTCCCGATTGGTCAGACGATTATCGGCCTCAAGTGAAGCGGCAGATGACCAGACATTATCCTTATCAGGAGCCGGTGTTCTGAAATCATTTTGGACTTTTGTCAGGCTGTTGCCAGCCAGCGCTGGATTACTGGTAACTTCTTTCCCTTTTTCCTGTTTTGTCACCTGATATAATTCGGGATTTTCAGAGGCACTCAATTTATTTTCATTTTTAAATGTGTAGAGAGCCAACTGATCAGGTAAGGGATTTTCTTTAGTGGCACCACGGGCAGGTGCAAAGTTTTTACTTTCCAGGTAACCAATATCAATTATATCCTTGAATTCTGATTTCAATTCAGGTGATGAATAAATTTTCTCCAGAGTATCCCGGAAATAAGCTGAATTGGTAAGATCATAGTAAGCCGTGGCTTTCTCCCTCAATGTTAGAGGTTCTGTATTTGCCCTATCAGGTCTAACATCGCTTTGCTGTGCTTCGCTAATGATTCGAGTAAATCCACCCGCACCAAGCTGACCTAAAATACTAAACCCGGGTTTATCTCCGGTATAGGCATTAAGCATTTTGGTGATTGCGGTTAACTCATTACCCTCTACCCGAACAAAAAGTTTTACTAAGTTGGACAAGAGAGAATCAACCGTTTTATGAGCGGCGGTGCTTTCGCTGGCTAAACGGGAAATATTAGCTTCAACTTGTTTATTGGTCACGACGGATTTTTCATTCCATCGTGTGATAACCGAGGTTGGCGCTGTAAGTGGATTATCAATGGTATTATTTAGTAATGGCTCGCAGCAATGACAAGTTTTATCTGTTGAAGCCGCTTGATGCAACTCATTATGATTAATATCAATCCTGGTATCAGCTCTCTGTATTGAAAAGTGTGGCATACTTTTTCTCCATTATTTTTTATGTGAGCCCATTGAGTTTACTTTCTAAAAAAATAGGTCAAACGAAAATATCGTGGGTTGAAGCTGAAGTGGTCTGCTTAATTTCTGGTAAAGGGAGTTCAGCTCTTATTTTTTGAAGATTTCCCAAAATATTAACTAAATCAGTAGAATCGATTCGTGTTATATCTTGAAGCAAACAGAGACGAATAGTTCGCGTTGGCTGATGTAATGCGATCCATGCTCCTCCAAGTATATTGATATTACTGTTTAATGAGAGCCAAAATTCTGCATCATTATCCACAAACGAAGTGATTGTATGATGGAAAGTCAGCATAGATCCTGTTGAATCCACCTCTAACCACCAAGAGCCATAATCACCAATATTCAATTGCACTGCGCCCGTAGAAAGATTCAACATAATGTTGGTTTGAGCGGCAAAATCTGCACATAATTTTTCTAATTTGGACATCAATAAATCTCATAAAAATAATTGAATACGACTAAAATATTGTCCAAATTATGTGGTTGTAGTACAGGATCGTCTATCAAAAACAGACGATGATATTGTAAAAATTAATCAGATAAATTGGTTCTGTTGTGTTAACAAAACAATACCATCTTTTATGAAGAACCGGAGCGGGATAAGGTGGTGTGGTCAACCTTATCGCCGCGTTGGGCTATGGTTTCCCCAAATCCTCGTAGATTGAGTGAATAGGCCAGGTACTGAAAGAACCAATGAACTGCATATTTTTTGAATAATGTTTAAATGGAAATATATTCTAAATAATTGGTATGATATTTATATCAATAATAAATTGTTAGTATCTTACCATTAGGTTTTTATTGTTATTTTGATTTTAAATAAATGGAATGTTTTTATTATTTGGTTCATTTAAATAAAATTTAACTATTCATCATGACAGTTAGAGTGATAAATGTTTTTACATGTTATTCAATATGTTGTTTTTTCCTATGATGGAAATAAATTTTTGTTAAGTGAGTTAATGCTAGGATTTTTATTTTGTAGGTTTAATGTTTATTAGGCGAAGTAATTAAATAAATTGAATTTTTCCTGCTTTCTCATTTTTTGCCCTGTGGTTTTTCATAATTATATTCATTTGGCATTTATTGAATTTTATTATTATATTACGCTTGAGAGAATGAATTTTCTCTCCCACTATTATTAGTGTATCGAACTGATAATAAGCGTTGTATTACTTTCTCAGAATAAAAAAGGAAAATAATAATTATGAACGAATTATGCCCACGAGACTCTATTGATGGTCAAAAAATTATGGAACATTGGGTGGAGTTCCAACTTGTTGATGAACAAGGTAATCCATTAGTTAATATGCCTTATCGCCTGATAAGCCAGAGGGAGCCGTGTGATGAACGTAAAGGAGTAACTAATGATCAAGGATTGCTTAGGGAAGAAAGTTTGTCGCCAGATCCAGTAACGTTGTATATCAGTGCTCAACCATTAGCCGATGAAATGGAGCAGCGCCCATTACGAGAAAAGCGCGATATCAATGCATCGGTAGTCAAATCGAAAACCAAAGCAGAAGGCCATCAATATCGTTATGTGACCATTGGTCAGATAAGTGATGGCTTACCTGTAATTGATAAATGGAAAGAAGATAAACCGCCAGGCTATCATTTCCCAGACCCGGTACCGAAAGGTTTTGGAATTCCCTCAATAAATTGCCGGTATGTTCTGGAAGTGTGCCCATTTCGGGCCTGGGTATTATTGTTACATCATCAGCTTGATTACTCCTTGGTGAATGCTTATAACCTGGCGTTAATGGGGGTGCTATCATATTCTAATAATAATGTTGATGTGGCAGGTTCTATTACCCATTTTTTTAACCGACAGATGCTGGATATATCCCAATTACCCAATAAAATAGAAAAAATAGCGCGTTCCCCGATTGTTTATGATGTGCCATTTCGTGAACGTTACACTGATGTTGTATTTATTGATTCGAAAGCGAGTCAAAACCTATTAGGAGACACTGAGTTATTTTATGCATCGAATCAACAAGATATTATTGTCAGTTGGCGGGGGACGGCCAGTATAGATAATGCCCTCACTGATATTATGTACCAGCCATTGAGGTTGGGCTGTGGTCAAGGCGGCGTATGTAGTGGTTTTATTGAAAATGGTAAGGTCCATAGAGGTTTTTGGGAAGCATTTAATCTTATTAGCAAATTAAAAGCTCCCGGCTCTGATAAAAGTATGTTTGATAAAATTATTAGTTTAGTTAAAAATCGAAATTTATTTATCTGTGGTCATAGTTTAGGCGGTGCTCTGGGATTATTGCACAGCGCACAACTGAAAAAATACCATCCTTGTTTGTACAGTTATGGGATGCCGCGGACATTAACCCGTAGTGCGGTAAAAGAACTGGAAGATATTACACATTATCGTCATCTAAATGAAAATGATTTGGTTCCCTCAGCTCCCCCGGAAAAAGACCTGGATAACTGGCTTTATGATTATTGGGGGCCGCTGGGCTATTTATTCAGCACTATTGAATTGTTGGGTTTGACAAAAGGTGATGAAGTTTTCTTGCATCATGGAAAAATAGTTCACTTTTATAAAGCTAATCTGATTATTGAATCTTTAAAAAAGAGTGATTCAAATAACTTTATACGGCTGAGTGATATATTACCTGTCGACGTAAAATTGTATTTAATTCCGTCATTGAATCATGAGACGGAAGATAATATGAAGGAAGCATTAGAGATTCAGAAAGAATTTTTTAAACATATAAGTGACTCTGATAGGGCTAAATGGTTTCCTCGTAATGACAACCCGAAGTTAAAAGATGCTTTGAATCTGCCTGATCACCGTATGTTTAAATATATTCATTACATCGGTGATCGAATTGCAGAGTTGGTTGAACCGAGGAAATATCATTTTTATCGGGATAAAGCGCGATTATTTGAAAGAACAATGGAGGAAAGGTCTGATATTGTTTCTGATATTCGGCAACGTAATAGCCTATTTTTACATATGGATGATCAGTTAACACAAGCACTTATTTATACTAGGCAAAATAAATGGGGTAATTTGGCTTTGAAACGCTATACGGATAATTTTGTACTGATTGGAGAGGATTGGATGTGATGAATATGGGAAAATGCTTGTCAGTAACATTAATATCAGGTTTTACGCAAGTATTAAGTCATATAAGGTATTGAGATTAAAGCAGATCCGTATGAATATACCGAAGGTGGCTATAATTAGTGGAAAGGATGAGTGGGTTGAGTACCCCAATGGGTGAATTGATATTAATAGCCAAACGGTAGGTCATTGTAAAATAATGTTGGCATAATGAGGGGCATAAATGGATTAGCCCCTCTTTTCTGGTTTTTGAGGTTGATAAGGTGCAGATAATCAACCCCGTTATCACTGCGGGTAAAAACCGTATCGCATTACGGTTCATCAGGAGCCCTATTTCGGGTTCAGTTAAAGGGTTGCATGAAGCGTCCGAAACGAATAACTTCGTAGAGCCTCTATCAATTTGGTTATTTTGAATAGGTTAACCATTCTATAGACTTGCAATTTCTTGCTAATAAAAAAGGTTTTTTGAAGATGGAACAAGAGAATACAGAGGGTGTTGAGTGGATTGATATTGTCAATGAAGACAATGAAGTCATTGCTCAGGCTACACGTCGGCAGATGCGCGCCCAGTGTTTACGGCACCGTGCCACTTATATCGTAGTTCATAATGGTATGGGAAAAATTCTGGTTCAGCATCGTACAGAAACTAAAGATTTTTATCCGGGAAAATTGGATGCGACCGCAGGTGGAGTTGCGCTGGCGGGTGAAAATATGTTGGATGCAGCCCGGCGCGAGGCAGAAGAAGAATTGGGTATCGCAGGCGTTCCTTTTGCCGAGCATGGTAGTTTTTATTATGAGGAAGAGAATTGCCGTATCTATGGCGCATTATTCAGTTGCATCAGTCATGGCCCATTTGCTTTACAGGAAGCGGAAATTGACGATGTGTGCTGGCTGATACCGGAAGAAATCACCGCGCGTTGTGACGAATTCACCCCCGATTCGTTGAAAGCGCTTTCTCTGTGGTTGACTCGTAATAATGATTTCGATGAAGTTATTTTTAATAAAAAAACTGACTGATTCAGCTGTCTGTTTTAATTGAGTAATTAAGCTCCCAGCAGGTGGAGCTTTTTCTGTCATACTTAAATCCGGCGGATTCACATGATAAGTGCAACATCGTTAGTCTGGAAGTAAACAAGTTCGTATTCCTTTAAATAACTCATTCGGTGTTTTCCCACCCCGTGTATTGCGTGATCGAACACCAGAGCTCTCCGGACAAGATGATAGCATTTCGATTGATACGTTACAGTATTTCAGCCATGCAACGGCATCTGGAGCAGGGACATGAAAAATTGCCGCTGGTCATTCCGGTGTTGTTCTATCACGGGAAAATACAGCCGTATCCCTGGAGTACCAACTGGCTCGACTGCTTCGATGATCCGGCGCTGGCGAAGGAAATCTATTCCGGTCCATTCCCGCTGGTCGATGTGACGGTGATACCGGATGATGAAATCCTGACGCATAAACGGATCGCGCTACTGGAAATGGTGCAAAAGCATATTCGGCAGCGAGATATGGCGGAGCTGCTGCAAGAGTTGGTCATACTGCTGGCGTATGATTACTATACGGATGAACAGTTAAAAAGCGTGCTAAACTACTTATTACAGGCGGGAGATACCGCCGATCCAGAGGGTTTTATCCGGCGACTGGCAGAACAGTCTCCGAAGTATGAGGAGGTACTGATGACAATAGCACAAAGATTGGAACATAAAGCACGTCAGGAAGGACGCAAGGAAGGGCGCCAAGAGGGGCACCAGGAAGGGCACCAAGAGGCAACTTTGAAAATTGCTCATGCATTGCTGAACAGAGGAATCGATCGTGAAACGGTGATGAAAACCACCGGTCTGAGCGAGAACGAGCTTAAGCAAATACGCCACTAACTCGTGTTGAGAGTGCTTAATCAGCATTCAACGATGCGTGTTAAAAGAGGATGTTACGGTGACTGTCAGAACAGTCACCGAAGTATAAATGGTGATGAAAATCATCGGACTGAGCTTGAACAAGTGTCTAACAAACTTACTGTTGATACGTTATCGGCATAAAAATGCTTGAGTCAATGTACGAAACGCATAGAAGCGGCACATTTACATTCCAAACGATAAGGCCAAGTCTGAATCTACTGTAAAAGTGATAATCAAGATATAAGGTTAATAAGGCAACAACACAGTGAAAATAGAGCTAAAACAACACCTTCGTATCCTGATAGGATTAGCAGCAATACTGATCATAACCCAATTGTTTGATAGTTTAACCGGCGGCGCACTAAACAATTTCGGTATTATTCCCCGATATGCTCAAGGGTTAATCGGTATTCCACTATCTCCATTCCTACATGGTAGCTGGGAGCACTTGTTCAGCAATCTCCCCGTATTATTAGTATTGAGTGCGTTACTGATGACACACTCCATTCGTTATTATGTGCTAGCTAGCTTATTTATTATCTTTGTGGAAGGCATATTAGTCTGGTTATTTGGACGCACTGCTATTCATATTGGTGCTAGCGGATGGATTTTTGGTCTGTGGGGATTACTGCTGGCTAACGCCTTTTTCCTGAGAAGAGCAAAAGATTTCTTCTTTGCGATTCTCGTGTTTGTGTACTACGGTGGGATCGTATTTGGCCTGTTACCGTGGCAAGAAGATATTTCAACGGAAGCACATATCTTTGGCGCGATATCTGGATTGATTTTCTCTTGGCTGTCAAAGAAATGGGTAAAAAATGAACCTGGTTATTCTTGTTCCAAGAATAAATAAATGACCATTTAAAATAGAATGACAACTAATAGCCCGTTTATGATAACGGGCTGGTAATGGATATAATCACTGATTTTTTGATTTAGCTTGATTATGTCCATTTCAACGCAGCATCATCGATAGGCTGCTCCAAAACCTGTTTATCTTTTTTATAATCATGTGGAACCTGCCAGGTTGAACTGCGTCCTTGACGAGGAAGAGAATCCGCTGCACGTTTTATATAACCAGACTTCAAAGCACCAAAAATATTTTCGTCCTCCAGCATTTCACCTGGTTGAGCATAGGGTGTTACAACCGTCGCACCGCGACGCTCCATCTCGTTCAACAAGCGGCAGATATATTCCGCAGATAGATCAACTTTCAACGTCCAAGCGTTATTGATATAACCAAACAGACAGGCAAAATTAGGGATATTCTGTATCAACGTCCCCTTATAGAGCATTCGATCATGACTTTGCTGCTTTTGCCCATCAATAGAGAGTTCAATCCCGCCAATAAAATGTAATTTCAGCCCAGTCGCTGTAACAATAATATCTGCGGGTAATTCTTTGCCGGATTGTAACAAGATACCGTTTTCAGTTATGCGTTCAATATGGTCAGTAACGATAGAGGCTTTACCTTCTTTCAGTACTTTAAATAGGTTACTACTGGGAATAAAACATAGCCGTTCATCCCATGGCATATATTTTGGAGTAAAATGCTTCATGTCAAAATCTGGACCGACACGTTTGCGAGCAGACGCCAGCAAAAACGATTTCAACAAGTTAGGTAAATGTCGACTCGTTTTATAAAGTAAACGGTACAGAAAGAGATTGCGATTTCTACTCAATGTGTAAATCCAGCGCTGTGGAATAATGCCTTTGCAGTACTCTGCTATCTTATCTCTTCCCGGTATTGAAAAAACATAACTGGGGGAGCGCTGTAACATCGTGATATGTTCAGTATCATTTGCCATAGCAGGGAGTAAAGTGACTGCTGTTGCGCCGCTACCAATGACAACAACCCGCTTTCCTTTATAATCCAATCCTTCAGGCCAGTGTTGAGGGTGAATTACCGGGCCTTTGAAATTTTCAATGCTGGGGAATTTAGGTAAATAAGGTTCATCATAGTTGTAATAACCTGTTGCAGCGACGAGAAAATGACAGGTAAATTGCCGGGTTTCTCCACTGATTTCATCAATTGCGGTGACGGTCCACTGGCGAGTTGCATTTGACCAGTCAGTCTGAGTGATTTTTAGCCCAAACTGTATTTTCTTATCAACTTCATACTCTTTTGCTGTTGCATGGATATAACTTTTAATTGAAGGCCCATCTGCAAAAATACTGGTGTCTGTCCAAGGGCTGAATTTATAGCCATAGCTCATCATATCTGAATCCGAGCGAATGCCCGGATAGCGAAACAAATCCCAGGTACCGCCTATCGTATGGCGACGATCTAAGATAATAAATTTCTTATCAGGACATTTCTTTGTTAAATGACATGCTACGCCAATGCCAGCAATACCCGCGCCAATAATCAAAACATCATAATGGTTATTCATTGTTATTTCTCCCACTAGGTCATCTTTTGATGATATAAATATCCCGTAATCAAGTTATGTTATTTTTTATTCAGTAGGATTTCCACTGTTAGAAACAGTGATTATTTCGGTTGAAATAAGTTGGAACAACATGAATCGGAACTAAGATCCTTCTCAATCCATAAAGGATTAATTTTGTGTCGGAAGACGGAGAGGGCAGAGCACCGTATCTCAGTGATCCGTTCAATATCCTGTTGGAACATAAAATAATCTGGAGATAAAGGAGATGCTCTGAATTATTTCAAAGATGTAGATTAACTTTTTCCTGAATTGAACTAAGATGATTTAATAGAAGAATTCAATAAGTATTATATAGAGAATTCTATTGAATTTGTCCTGCTTAATTCTTTTTCACCTAAAAATCTCATAGGCTTTGCTAGTATTTTCATTCTGGTGTATTTTGTCAGCAGGAAAACCTATTGATTGTTTATTTATTGTGGTTTAATAATATTGGTTATCCACTGGAATCTATAATCAGCATCCACGGATTCAGGGTTTACAGTTATTTTTGAAACAAGTTGGTTTTGTTAGTGGTGGCTCTCAAATTTTTGCAGGTATTGGGGTGTGCGTGGCCTCTCTTGGTGCAGCTTGTACGGGTTTTGGTGTTCCATTATTGGTGCAAGGAGGAAATAATGTTTATGAGAATGGGTATTACCTGTTATTAAGAAAGGAGGTTTCAGATCCGGCAAGAGATGTTTATCGTGATGTGGCTAAAACACTTGGTTATAGTGAAGCTGATGGTGATAGAGTTTACGGCTATGTAGATCTGGGGTTGTCTGGGTACGGAATGGTAAGATCTATTGTGAGGCTTGGGACTTTTCGTCTATTTAGATATATTAAATCTGATTACATCAGAGGGTGGCAAGAGATGGGGAAAGTACCTTTGATTGCTGAAATTATCGGTGATGCTGTGACTGGTTTCAGTATTTATTCGATTTCTAATGGTGAAAAAAATGAATAATGATGTGACATTGTCATATTACAATATCTTTTTTGTTATTGTTTATTACGCAATATCTATTTTAGTGTTTATTATACTTTTTAAGCTGAGATGGCACGTGAAGGATTATATTCAAGCAGTGTTTTTTTCTATTGTTCTTTCAGTTTTCACTATTATTCAATATAATATTTTAGCAAATGGTGGGGTGCTGATATATATATATCCTCATTATTTTAGTATTTACGATTATAGTTCAATTCGGTTTGGTGGTTTGTTCTTTCTAATTATATATTCCTGTTTGATGCCTGTGAGTCAATTTTATCGTGAGGAAAAAGAAAAGAAGAGCAAAGGTAATGGTGAAAAAAATGAATAATGATGTGACATTATCATATTATAATTTCTTTTTTGTTATTATTTATTACTTAATGTCTATTTTCGTATTTATTATGCTTTTTAAGCTTAGGAGGTACGTAAAGTTCCATATTCACGCAGTGTTTTTTACTATTTTTCTTATAGTTGTTGATACTGTTCAATATAATATTGCAGTAAATGGTGGTGTGCTGATATATATATTTCCACATTATTTTAGTATTTACGATTACGATTACGATTACGATTACGATTCGATTTTTTATGGAGCTTTGTTTTTTTTAACTGTATATTCTTGTCTTTTGCCTGTGAATAAATTTTATCGTAATAAAGAAAATAAAGAAAATAAAGAAAATAAAGAAAATTGAGACTTATTTAATAGTTTACAAAGCGCAGCCTGTTTTAAAGTTGTAAAACCCCACCTACCAAAGAAGTGGAGATTTTATTAGGTATTAATATACCGTATCTTCCCATGTACTATAACCACTCGTCCCTACAATAATATAGATCCATATTATGCTTTTATATATTAATAACAATGTTTCTTGAGGTTGTTGGTCATTATGTTCTAAAAAGTTAGGATGGAGGATACTGTATTCCAATATCTTAGCTCCGATGAGCTTTAATTTAAAATATAATTCCAGTCCTCTATTTGAACTTGTCCGATAAAGATCAATGAAGCAATCCAATAATTCATTATTGGAAATTGTAACACCTAATAAAGGCGTTGATTTATCGACAGGCTTTTTAATTATCACCGGTTGATGATTGACATTTTTCTTACGTAACATTGAGTGGCTTAAACTGTAAACCAAAATTTCATCCTGATGACTCGCTTGGTATGATTCATTAGCGATATCGGTATTGCTAATATGACATTCAACAATGTTGGCTTTGGTACTTGGATATTCTGTTAGGAGTTATTGCTCATTGATTTTACTGATCGGCAAGAAAAACGCAGGAACAGGATCCCCGGGAGGGATATTCCACCCCGGGTTTTTCAGCAAATTGTAAACAGCATTATCTCTTATCGTTATATTGCTGTGGCTTATTTCACTTCTGGCATCACACCAATAAAAGCGGTTTTCTTCCTTGGCTCAGATATCAGGGATTCAAGCTCTTCAACACATTTCAGATAATGAAGTGTTTTTTTATGTGCATTGGCAGCTTCTTCATCGACATACGCTTCATAAATATAAAAACGGGTAGGAATATTTTCATCCCGTAATACATCAAAGCGCAGATTACCTTCTTCCTGAATTGAACCCAGATGATTGAAGCGGAAAACGTCAAGAAACTTATCTAATTTGTCTTGTTTAACATTAATTTCAACCATAGTGACATGCATTTTAATTCTCCTCACCCTTTTTCACTTAAAAATAATTCATAAGCTTTGCTGGCATTTTCATTCTGGTGTACTACCGCGTGAACAGCTTTCAACATCGCAACCGGTGCTTCGGATTGGAAAATATTGCGCCCCATATCGACACCCGCAGCGCCTTGATCAATTGCCTGATAACACATCGCCAGCGCCTCTTTTTCTGGCAGCTTTTTACCACCAGCAATCACGATAGGTACTGGGCATCCGCTGGCAATACGCTCAAAGCCAGTATCGACATAGTAAGTTTTGATAATTTGCGCGCCCATTTCAGCAGCAATACGGGTCGCCAGAGAGAAATAACGCTGATCCCGCACCATATCCTTACCAACGCCGGTGACTGCCATGGTTGGCATCCCATAGCGCATTCCCTGATCGACTAACTTGATAATATTTTTGATCGACTGATGCTCATGTTCAGAGCCGATATACACCTGAGCGGCTACCGCACAGACATTCAGGCGCAAAGCATCTTCCATAGCAACAGCGACTGCTTCATTGGACAATTCCGTCAGAATCGAGTTGGCACCGGAAGCACGTAACACCACTGGTTTATTGGTTGCGGGCGGAACCTGACTGCGAAGAATACCGCGGGTACACATCAATACATCAGTATGTGCAAACAACGGGGCAATATTGATATCAATGCGTTCAAGGCCAGTTGTTGGCCCTTGAAAGTAACCGTGGTCGAAAGCCAGCATAACAGTTCGATTGGTTTTGGGATTGAAAATACGTGATAGTCGTGATTGCATTCCCCAATCAAGTGCACCACAGCCTTTCAGTTCAAATAAACGGTTCTTCTGCGGGACATCAAGACCAAAATCTTTACCATCTTTAATATCGTCTAAATCTGCCATTTTTCCTCTCCTAACTAGCTTACACTGGGCCAGCAACCCTTAATGGCGGAGATTGCCGGACAGTAGAATTAGAAATCGTACTGATTGATATTGTCTTTGGTGAAAATCACCCGTTCAGGCAAAATAACAATACCGTTTCCTTTGGCTTCATAGCTGTAGCCCTGAATACTGTTTGGTGCAACTTCGACGGTGCCAATATCAGGAATATCGAGTTTATCTCCGACATTTAAATCACCTCTCCTGAGTAATTCGTTGGCAACATGGATTGAAATCTTGCCTTGACTAACAACATCCCACAGCCCGAATTGCTTCACGGTTCCGCGTTCGACATAAGGGCGCATGACATTGGGGGTGCTGAAACCCACTATTGCAACGTTTTGTCGTTTCAGATTTTCCGCAGCCTGTGCAGCCGCAGGCAGCGCATTGGCATCCGGGGCAATAATCGCATCGAGATCACCCCAAGCTTTTAAAATTCCTTCCGCAGTTTGTAAGGATTTTGTCGCATCGTTATAACCAAACTGAGTGGTAACAATTTCCCAACCCGGATGTTCTGCGGCGATTTTATCTTTGGCTTGTTTTACCCATTGGTTTTGGTCGGTGACTGTTGGGCTGGAGTAAAAAAATGCAACTTTGGCCTGCGCTTTTTTCACCTGATTAGCGGTCATATCTACCAGCATTCCGCCCAGTTGATTTGGTGTTCCCTGATTGATATAGATAGAACGGCATTCCGGTGAAGTGTCTGAATCCCAGGTCAGAATTTTCACTCCCCGCTGCATTGCCCGTTTGAGTGCAGGACACAAGCCTTCCGGTGAAACCGCAGACACCACAATAGCGTCATAACCCTGATTGACGAAATTATTGATAAGCTGGACCTGTCCGGTAACACTGGGCTCTGTTGGTCCATCATAGGTAACATTGACCCCGAGCGCTTTTCCGGCTGCTACGGCCCCCTGACCTCCACTGGTAAAAAAGCCGACACCGACCAGTTTAGGGATAAAAGCGATTCTTTCCGCCGCATGTACCCAAGAGGTGCAAACCAGACTTAATACACTGATCAGCGCCAGTTTTTTCAGGATTGGTGCTTTCATTACTTTCTCCTCATTGTTAGGTTTCAGCATGGCATTACCTCTGTCAATCAGGAAGGTAATCTCTGATTGCGCCAGCGCTGCATCCAGCCACGGATTTGGTGGCGATGTAAACTGATTGAACGGCCTACTACCGCAATAATCAGCAGTGCGCCGGAAAGGGCGCTGGATATCTGGTTCGGTATACCGATCATCTGTAATCCCTGTTGCAAATAACCGATTAACAGCATAGCCAGCGCTGTACCGATAATTGAACCTGAGCCGCCGTAAATATTGGCCCCACCTAATACCACGGCGGTGATTGCCGGCATCAGAAATGACGAACCAAGATCAGAACGCGCCGATCCAAAATAGGAAACCAGCACAATAGCGGCGATAGCGGCGGCGATACCTGTCAGGGAATAGATAAGATACAGGGTTCGGGCAACCGGAATGGCGGCATAGTGGGCAGCTTTGTTGTTTTGACCCATCAGAAAAATGTTGCGTCCACTGTGAGTACGATGCATGAAAAGCCAGAAAACCAGTACACAGATGATAAACAGAGTTAATGGTACAGGCAGACCCAATAAAGTCAGATTGACGAAGTCAGTGAATGCCGGTGGAAAGCCGCCAATCCCTTCATAACCTGTGGCGCCGAAAATACCGGAAAGCAGCAGCGCACTGCCACCAAACAGGTACAGCGTACCGAGCGTAATAACCAAGGGGTTAACGCCGGTGTATAAAATCAGCGCTGCATTGATGATTCCACACATTGCACCGACCATCAGCGTCAGGGGAATGACGGCGGCCATCGGGATCGCCGCCTGATTCATCACACCCAGCGATATTGCACACAGGCCAATTGTTGAACCGAATGAAATGTCAATACCACCACTGACGATAACCATCGTCAGTGGCAAGGCAACAATGCCGATACAGATAAAATCACTGGTACTGAATAACAGTATATTGATATCCAGCATTCGTGGGTTTGCTATACCAAATAACAAAATTTCCATAACCAGTAATACAGTTAAGGTTAATTCCCAGCCATAACGCTGACCGATATTCATCATGTCACCTGATCATTGTTGTCATTTTTGAGGAAACGGGCATATTTCTGCTGGCGGATATTCTTTTCAATCGCACAACGAAGGCGTCCGTCAAAAACCAACACGGCCAACAGAACAAATCCGGCAATAAAATCGTTCCACCAGGCAGGAAGTTTTAGCAGTATTAATCCGCTGTTTATCTGGGTCAGAAAAAATGCGCCTAAAATAGCACCAATTACCGAACCTGTCCCGCCGAGCAAACTAATACCGCCCAGCACACAAGCGGCAATCGCTTTCATTTCTAGCCCATTACCGGTTTGATTGGGGATAAAACCAATCTGGGAAGCAAAAACAATCCCGGCCAGAGCCGCCATCACGCCGTTAACTGAAAAAGCGATAATTCGGATGCTATTTGTACGAACACCAAGCTGACGGGCACCTTGCAGGTTGTCACCTATTGCGTAAAAGCCACGGCCGAAAGCGGTTTTTGCCAGTATCCAGGCCATTGCCAGTATCAGAATCATTAACAACCAGCCGATGGGGGAAATATTCAGCCATAGCGGCGCGGAAAGACTTTTCAGTTCATCAGGTAAACCTTCAATCCATTTACCATCGGTGAGCAGGAGCATGAATCCACGGTAAAGCCCCAGCGTGCCAAGGGTGGCAACAATAGCGGGAATTTTCAGCCAGGTGACCAGCACGCCGTTAAACAACCCGGCACACATACCGAGCAGAAGAGTGAACAGACAGGAAACGGGCAAACTGAATCCTGCATTTAGTGACATCCCCATAATAACCGCGCATAAGCCGGTAATGGAGCCGACAGAAACATCAATATTGCGGGTCAGCATGACCAGTGTCGCACCCATCGCAAGCAAGATAAGGATTTGCGCACTGCTGAAAATCAGGGTAACGGTTTGCAAACTAAAATACTGTTGATCGATAACACCCAGTAAGCCAAACAGGCCAAGAATGGCGATCAATGCGGTTATTTCACGGTTATTCTGGATAAATCTCAACATGATGTCGCCTTATCTGTTTTTATGGTGGGGACAGTCTGTTGTGATTTATATCCACCAAAAGCGATATGCATAATAGTATCGACATCCATCTGAGGTTGAATCAATTCGCCATTAATTTCTCCCTGATGCATCACCAATACCCGATCCGCTGTCTGAACTATTTCATCCAGATCGGATGAAATAAAAATGATCGCCACCTGTTGCTGGGCGATATGACGAATCAGTTGGTAAATATCATTGCGTGCCGCGACATCCACGCCACGTGTGGGTTCATCAATAATGAGCACTGCGGGGTGAGCCTCAAGGCATTTAGCAATCAGAATTTTTTGCTGATTACCTCCAGACAGGGTTTTGACTGGCTGATTGATATGGCTGAATTTGATATTTAAAGCTTGGCGATAGCGTTCAACGACGGCGGCATCATAGGTCGGGTGTATCCAAAATGAGCTGTTGTTATGGGTTAACGCGCAGATATTCCAGCTTAGGGATGAATCCGGAAATAACCCCGATGATTGTCGGTCCTCTGGTAAATAGACCAATCCTTGTTTCAGACGTTGAACGATTTTTAGCTTGGTAATTGAACACTGTTTTAATTTGATTTCACCAGATACCACAGGACGCAGGCCATAAAGTGTTTCAGCTAATTCTGTACGACCCGCACCGACAACACCGGCCAAACCCAGAATTTCGCCGGGTTTCATGGAAAACGTGATATTGCGGAAACCTTCACCATTCAGGTCAGTCACGGTCAATACAGGTAAATCAGATGAGATCTTTTGCTGATTATTGTTCAGCTCCGGCCACAATTTTTCTGTGTCGGTTAAGGGGTTATTTTTTGCTGTGGGGGTAATGGCTCGAATGATGTCATCGGTTGTGTAATCACCGGTTTTACCACTCAGCGCAATGCTGCCATCACGCATGACACTCACTTGATCCGCCAGCTGGCGAATTTCAGGGATTTTGTGAGAAATAAAAATAATGCCGACGCTTTGCTGCTGTAGTTCACGGAGCCGGGTAAATAAGCGTTTGGTTTCTGCCGGTGTCAGGGAGGCGGTAGGTTCATCGAGAATTAAAACGTTTGAATTACGCATCAGGCCACGCATAATTTCGACCAGTTGTTGATCGGCAACATTGAGACTGCCCGCACTGACATTGAGATCTAATTGACAGCCAAGTAATGCCAGCAAATGTTTCATTTTGGCCTTATCTGCCTGACGCTTGGGCAAACGGAACAGTATATTTTCCTGTACAGACAAATTAGGAAACAGCAAGGGTTCCTGTGGTATCAGATAAATACCAAGTTGATGTGCTTTGGTGGGATTGAGATGGCTGACATTATTGCCATCAATCTTGATAGATCCTTTATCCGGTTGTTCTATACCGGCAATGATCTTCATCAGTGTTGATTTGCCTGCACCATTACCCCCTAACAGAGCATGTATCTGCCCTGGAAGCAGAGTAAAATCAATATGTTTCAGTACCATTACGCCGGAAAATTGCTTACTGATGCCACTGACTTCTAATAGCGGTGGTACTGCGGTGTTGTTATGTAACATCGCGGCATCCTCTTAATGCAGGTGCTGAGGCAAACAAAATGAACATTTATGTAACTAAAAAACAATTGTTCAACATGGTAGCTGTTAAATTGTGACATTGGCACTATTTAGATCACATTTTGTGAAAAAATTAGATCTGCGTAATATTATGTTCAAATTTTTACGGTAAGACTCTGGCGTGTTATACGTTTTAATGGTTATCTGTTGAGTGCGGATAAAAGAAGTGGTTATGTCAATAAAATCAGCGAAAGAAAAAGCAGTTAAAGAGAAAAATGTGTCGTCCGAGGACACCTATCCGGGTAATAGCATGAGTGAAGAAGAGCTGCTTGCGCGTATTGCATGGTTTTACTATCACGATGGCCTGACACAAGGGGACATCGGCGATCTGTTGGGTTTGAGCCGGTTAAAAGTTTCCCGGTTATTGGAAAAAGGGCGGCAGTCAGGTGTGATTCGGGTACAAATTAACTCTCGTTATGAAGGGTGTCTGGAGCTGGAAGATACCCTGCAAAAACATTTCTCTTTGAAACAAGTGCGCGTTTTACCTGCGCTGGCTGATATGAATCTTAATGCCAGATTGGGGGTTGGGGCGGCCCATTTGCTGATGGCGTTGATTGAACCACAGCAATTACTGGCAGTCGGGTTTGGTGAAACCACCATGTGCACATTGCAGCACCTCAGTGGTTTTATCTCATCACAACAAATCAGGCTAGTGACGTTATCTGGTGGTGTTGGTCCTTATATGACCGGCATCGGCCAACTGGATGCCGCCTGTCCAATCAGTATTATCCCCACACCACTGCGTGCTTCGACTGCTCAGGTCGCCGAAACATTCCGTCAGGAGAGCAGCGTCCGTGATGTGCTGTTGGCGGCTTGCGCGGCTGATGCGGCTATCGTTGGTATCGGCGCGGTTAATCAGAAACAGCAGGCGACCATTATGCGTTCTGGCTATATCAGCGGTGGTGAACAACTGATGTTTAGCCGGAAAGGCGCGGTGGGCGATATCCTTGGTTATTTTATGCAAGCGGATGGTCAATTGGTGGACAATATGCAGATTCATCAAGAACTTATTGGCATCTCTATGCTGGAACTGAAAACGATTCCAACGGTTATTGGGGTTGCGGGAGGAGAGGATAAAGCGGAAGCCATTGTTGCTGCACTTAATGGTCAATATATCAATGCGCTGGTAACGGAAGAGCAGACCGCCAGAGCGATGCTGAATTTGTTGCGCTGAACTCGCATTCCATCTATCCGCAAATAAACAGAAAAAATTTGAGGTAAGGCTATAAGTTCAAAAAGTCATTAAACTGAGGATAGCATCATGAATCAACGCCGTAGTGTTAATCCATCGGGAAAATATCTGATGGCGCTTGATGCAGGAACAGGGAGTGTTCGTGCAGTAATATTTGATCTTGAAGGGAATCAGATAGCCGCAGGGCAGGCTGAATGGATACATCAGCCTGTACCTGATGTACCGGGCTCAATGGAGTTTGATTTAGTGAAGAACTGGCAACTGGCTTGCCAGTGTATCCGCCAGGCACTGAAAAAAGCGGAATTGCCCGCCAGTGCTATCCAGGGGGTGGCGTCCTGCTCCATGCGGGAAGGGATCGTGCTTTATAACAGCAACGGTGAGCCAATTTGGGCCTGTGCCAATGTGGATGCGCGTTCCAGCCGTGAAGTGAGTGAATTGAAAGCGCTGTATAACAACACCTTTGAATATGATGTTTATCAGTGTTCAGGGCAAACGTTAGCACTGGGGGCGATGCCCCGTCTGTTATGGCTTGCGCATCACCGTCCGGATATTTACCGTCAGGCAGCCGCCCTAACGATGATCAGTGACTGGCTGGCAAATATGCTCAGTGGTGAATTGGCCGTCGATCCCTCTAATGCCGGTACAACCGGAATGCTGGATTTGGTAAGCCGTGACTGGCGTCCCAACCTGCTTGAGATGGCCGGTTTACGTTCTGATATTCTTTCTCCGGTAAAAGAGACAGGAACCCTGTTAGGTTACATCACTGAAAAAGCCGCGTCTCAATGCGGACTTAATATTGGAACACCGGTCATTATGGGGGGAGGTGATGTACAGCTCGGTTGTCTTGGCTTAGGGGTTGTCAAGCCGGCACAAACTGCGGTTCTGGGTGGTACTTTTTGGCAGCAGGTTGTCAATTTGCCAGAGCCGGTTACGGACCCGAATATGAATACACGGATAAACCCGCATGTTATTCCCGGTATGGTTCAGGCGGAATCCATCAGTTTCTTTACCGGTTTGACAATGCGTTGGTTCAGGGATGCATTTTGCGCGGAAGAGAAATTATTGGCGGAGCGTCTTGGTGTTGATACTTATAACTTACTGGAAGATATGGCCGCCAGAGTACCCGCTGGCGCTTATGGCATCATGCCGATTTTTTCTGATGTAATGCGGTTTAAAGCCTGGTATCACGCGGCACCTTCTTTTATTAACCTGTCGATAGATCCTGAGAAATGCAATAAAGCGACATTATTCCGCGCATTGGAAGAAAATGCGGCGATTGTCTCGGCTTGTAATCTGGATTTGATTTCTGCATTTTCGGCGGTTAAACCGGATTCATTGGTATTTGCCGGCGGTGGTTCGAAAGGAAAATTATGGAGCCAGATTTTATCTGATGTGACAGGGCTGCCGGTTCGGGTACCAATGGTTAAAGAATCTACTGCCTTGGGATGTGCAATCGCCGCTGGAGTAGGGGTTGGACTTTATGATGCCATGAGCACGACGGGGGAAAAGCTGGTACGTTGGCAACATGAATATCAGCCAAACCCTGAACATTATGAAGTGTATCAAAAGGCTAAAAAGAATTGGCAGGCGATATATGCCGATCAGCTAACTTTGGTCGATCATGGTTTGACAACTTCATTATGGAAGGCTCCGGGATTATAAAAATTTCAGGTGTAATCTTGCCCCTGATTTTCATTTTCTTGTTATGCTTTTTTACTACCTATCCCATTAAGGCTATTTTATTTGTTCTTCTTTGTAATAAAGAGTGAACCTGTGGTGGGATAGGCTCTTAGAATCACATTTTTTCATTATTATCAATGCGATTTTTTATCTGCAATTCTTTAATTCTTATCCCTTTATTCGAGATATATCCGGTAATCTTGTGGTAATATTTACCCTGAAAGACTTCTATTGATGGGCCTTAATGTCTTTAGTTTCATATTTCGGGTTAGTTGATGCAGTAATAAATTAAAAATAATAACGTCAATTATATTTTTCATAGTAATAATATAAGCATAAATAAAATTAACACAGAAAGTATTAAAACAGTTTTCTTTACGATTGGTGATTCAATATGAATAGCACTAAAACAGTCAATGTCCAACATATTATTAATAATCAAAAACTTTCGAAAGTTCAATGGCAAGTATTAATTCTCTGTTTTTTAATTGTTGTTATTGATGGTTTTGACACTGTATTAATGGGATATATTGCACCAGCAGTAATAAATGATTTTAAAATAGAAGGTGCTATTCTTGGGCCAACTATGAGCGCTGCACTTTTTGGGTTATCATTGGGTTCGATCTTTTCTGGGCCACTTGCAGATCGGTTTGGTCGAAAGTCAGTGCTGATGACATCAGTCACTGTTTTTGGCCTATTTAGTCTTGCCACAGCTTTAGCCGGTTCAATACAGACATTAACTATTTTGCGTTTTTTGACTGGGTTAGGTCTTGGTGCCGCAATGTCAAATGCGGTAACTCTAATGTCTGAATATGCACCAGAGCATCGGAGATCTTTGTTAATAAATATCGTTTTTTGTGGTTTTCCTCTTGGCGCAGCAGTAGGGGGAATAGTTTCCGCATGGATTATTCCATATTTTGGTTGGCGGGGTGTTCTGATTTTAGGGGGGATTTTGCCATTATTTCTGTCTCTATTTCTCCTCTCTTTATTACCTGAATCACTTAGGTATCTGGCTTTGAAAGGGGGAGCCGAAGGTAATATAAGGCGGATTTTGTCTAAAATGACCGGTAATTCTTTAAATGATATAAATAAGTTTATCTTTGATGAAGAAGAAATTATACATAAGTCGTCAGTTAAAGCGGTTTTATCTAATCGATTCTTACTTGGGACTAGCATGTTATGGACAACTTATTTCATGGGAGCGTTGGTTTTTTATGTGCTGACAAGTTGGTTGCCGTTTTTAATGAACGATGTTGGTTTCAGTATTAGCATGGCGGCAACACTGACAGCATTATTTCCTTTGGGGGGCGTAATAAGCGCTGTTTTTTCCGGTTGGTTAATGGATCGAATTAATCCTCATAAAGTGGTAGCAACTAATTATATATTAGCGGGTATTTTTGTTTTCTTTATTGGTCAGGGAGAGAATGTATTATTACTGAGTATTTTTATATTTCTTGCCGGAATAACAATGAATGGCGCTCAAGCATCAATGGGGGCCATCTCCGCACAATTTTATCCGACTCATTGTCGGGCAACGGGGGTTGCCTGGATGTTAGGATTTGGAAGATTCGGTGGAATTTGCGGTGCTTTATTTGGAGCAGAATTGATCAGATTTGAATTAAATCATAGCAGTATTTTTGCAATTTTATCCATTCCTGCTATTTTAGCTGCTTTAGCATTGATATTTAAAAATATGAGTGATAGAAGGCGTAAATAAATAACTTTATGAGGAGATTACAAATATATTTAATTAATATCATTCTTATTAGGGATTATTTTATTAAATGAATCCACATGGTTTATGAAAAAGTTTATTCCCTAGGTTGAAAATGTTATTAAAGTCGATTGTTTTTTAATATATTATCTGATTAACTTATTTTATATTCTTATTTGTTTTTTTACGGTGTATATAAGCATTAATAAAGAAAATGATCTTTCTCATTTTCACTGAAAGATTTATGATAGGAAGATTTTTAACTGTTATTAAAAGCCATCTTTTTAATCTCTGGTTTTAATTAGTATAATAAGGTGTTAGCCGTTTTTTTTATTTGCTTTTTATTAAATTTAATCATCATGGTATATTGTATTTTACGTTTAATCAACGTTAATTATATTCGCTTTTTATCTTTATTGAAGCTGTTTTACTGGTAATCTTGAGTAGTTTTCACAAGTTACCCTCTTGTATTTTATCTTCATAAATCAACCCATAAATAGCTTGGTAGTATAAAGGCACCTCTTTTTTTTACGGAAAATATTCTTTTTCTCGCTGATTTATTTTAAGTTTTCTGTTAATGATTAATGTCATTTAAAAAACTGTACTTATTAGTCGAATCCGCTTCCGTCTTTTATATATACCCGTAATCATTGAAGATGCTTGATTTTATCCGAAATGGAGATCATTATCCTCGCTATGAAAATATTTATTACATCAGAACAAAAAATCAAACTTGAACGTCTTCACGACACCACTCGTGATGGTCAAGTACGAGACAGAATAAAAGCTATCCTTCTGGCTTCTGAAGGCTGGAGTTCTGTCATGATAGCCCAGGCATTGCGACTCCATCAGACCACCGTTGACCGCCATATCCGTGATTACCTCAATCAGGGGAAACTTAAATCTGATAATGGGGGGTCTGATAGTTTACTTTCTTGAGAGCAAACTGATTTTTTCATCAACCACTTATCTCAAAATCTTTTCCATTACACACATGAAATCGTGGCCTATGTTGCTCAGCTCTGGAATATGACCTTTAGCATTCCAGGCATGAATAAATGGCTACACCGTCAGGGGTTTTCTTATAAAAAACCTTGTGGGATCCCTCATAAATTCGAGGCGGAAAAACAGAGACAATTTATTGAATATTATGAACATCTTAAAGTCACAGCGAAAGATGAACCTATCCTCT
>NZ_JBHFKZ010000011.1:0-96424 GCF_042879375.1 Photorhabdus sp. RM323S | reverse complement strand
ACAGAAATTCAAATTAATTATGTCTGATCATCAGAAGAAAAAAGCCAGCCCAAAAATCTGGCTTGCTCAGTATGTGAGGAATTTGCAGAGAAACTAAAGGAGTTAAAATAATGAGACTCATCACTGACAATTATGAGGTGGAAAGCATAACTCTATCCAGAAAAAAAGCCGCTGCTTTCATAGGGATTGATGTGGACACATTATCGCTGTGGTGCAAGATAGGTAAGATAGCTTATATAAAGAAAAACCCCACTAAACCAAACTCACCGTATTTATTTACACGTGTCGCATGTATTGCAGCAATCAACAATTCGATCAAAACTATGCATGTGAGCACGGTAGATGTGACAGAAAAAGGAGATAAACAATGTCAATCTTCCGTAGAGGAAATACATGGTATGGGAACTATACGACGCAAAGCGGCAAAAGAATTAAAGAATCTCTTGGGACAACGGACAAAAAGCAAGCTCAGGAGTTGCACGACAAGCGAAAGGCCGAGTTCTGGCGTATAGATCGCTTGGGTGACTTCCCTGATGTCACTTTTGAAGAAGCTTGCTTGCGTTGGATTGAAGAGAAGGCGGACAAAAAATCACTGGATGACGATAAAGGACGCTTAGAGTTCTGGCTAACTCATTTTGGGGGTTTTAGGTTAAAGGATATAACCGAAGCTAGCATTTATGCTGCGATTAGTAAGATGAAAAATCGTAAAGTTAAGGAACGCTGGGAAAACCGTGTAAAAGCCGCGCAGAAAAAAGGAAAGGAAATCCCTGCATATAAAGAAGTTTCGGTCTCAACGGCAACTAAAGCAAAGCATTTATCATTGATGAAATCTCTGTTAAGGGCAGCCGAACGGGATTGGAAATGGTTAGAGAAAGCACCCGTGATTAAGGTTCCAGCTGTCAGAGATAAGCGCGTCAGATGGTTGGAACCTCACGAAGCACAAAGGTTAGTTGATGAATGCCCGGAGCCGTTAAAATCAGTCGTTAAATTTGCACTGGCTACAGGTCTGAGGCGTTCAAATATCATTAATCTGGAATGGTCTCAAATTGATATGCAGCGCCAAGTTGCATGGATACACCCAGATCAAAGCAAGTCGTCTAGGGCTATAGGGGTAGCCCTAAATGAAACTGCTTGCAAGGCGCTACGTGACCAAATAGGAAATCACCATAAATGGGTTTTTGTCCACACAAAGTCATCAATCAGCCCTAATGGGGCGGTAATGCCGAAAGTCAGGAAGATGCGCGTCGATAATAACACAGCATGGAATGCAGCGCTAAAACGAGCCGGAATAGAAAATTTCCGCTTTCATGATTTAAGGCATACTTGGGCAAGTTGGTTAGTTCAATCCGGAGTTCCATTATCAATTTTACAAGAGATGGGCGGATGGGAATCAGTCGAAATGGTAAGGCGCTATGCTCATTTAGCACCCAATCATTTAACTGAGCACGCGAAACAAATAGATGCGCTTTTTGTTGATTGCGTCCCAAGTTCGTCCCAGTCAAGGAAAATGACAATTGCTAAGCGGGGCTAAGTTATTGAATTTAAATGGTACGCCCTACAGGATTCGAACCTGTGACCTACGGCTTAGAAGGCCGTTGCTCTATCCAGCTGAGCTAAGGGCGCATCTTGGGAGATGAGCTGCATCAGTAATGCTCTGATGCGGGGTGAGATTATACGGGGACAAACCCTTGAGTCAATGGCTTTTCTGCTTATAAATCTCCATCTGTCTATTTTCTGATTATCAATAAAACTGACAGCACGCTCATGTTCTGACAAAATAGGCGTATCCCAATGTTTGATTTATGGATTTATTAGTACATGCCAGCAAAAATTATTGACGGGAAAACGATTGCGCAGACAATCAGAAGGGAAGTCACTGAACGTGTTCAACAACGTGTCGCAGCGGGAAAACGTGCTCCCGGTCTTGCCGTTGTTTTAGTCGGGGAAAACCCCGCTTCTCAGATTTATGTCGCAAGCAAACGCCGTGCCTGTGAAGAAGTCGGGTTTGTCTCCCGTTCTTATGATCTGCCAGATACTACCAGTGAAGCAGAGTTACTGAACCTTATCGATCAACTCAATAATGATTCAGAAATTGATGGAATTCTGGTGCAACTCCCTTTACCTGCCGGTATCGATAATGTCAAAGTTCTGGAGCGTATCCAACCCGATAAGGATGTTGATGGCTTCCACCCCTATAATATTGGTCGTCTGTGTCAACGTGCTCCCAAGCTGCGCCCCTGTACTCCGCGCGGGATCGCAACGTTGCTTGAACGCTGCGAAATCAATACTTATGGTCTGAATGCCGTCATTATCGGCGCTTCAAATATTGTTGGTCGTCCAATGAGTCTGGAACTGCTACTGGCTGGCTGTACCACCACGGTGACTCATCGTTTTACCAAAGATTTACGCCACCATGTGGAACATGCGGATCTGCTGATTGTGGCTGTCGGTAAACCAAACTTTATCCCCGGTGAATGGATTAAACCAGGCGCTATCGTTATTGATGTAGGTATTAACCGTCTGGAAGACGGTAAGGTCATTGGGGATGTTGATTTTGAAACTGCATCAGAGCGGGCAAGCTGGATTTCGCCTGTTCCAGGGGGTGTTGGTCCAATGACAGTAGCCACGCTTATCCAAAATACCTTGCAAGCCTGCGAGGAATACCACAACGTGGAAAAAACTGAAGGTTGTTAATGGAAATTTTTCATTTAGAAGGCCATCCTCATGTGGAGCTGTGTGCTCTGCTGAAGTTTCAAGGATGGAGTGAAAGCGGTGCAGCCGCCAAAGCAGTTATTGCTGAAGGTCTGATTGAAGTCAATGGTCAGACAGAAACGCGCAAACGCTGCAAAATTATTGCCGGACAAGTTGTTACCTTCAACGGTGACTCTGTTTGCATCAAAGAATAACTAAAATAGGCTCCCCCCAAAAGGGAGCCTATTTTATAAAGTCAGTTCAGTGACTCAAAATATATCTAGCTTACTTACGACGCCAACTCGTTCCCTGCGGGCCGTCTTCCAGCTCAATTCCTATTTCATTCAACTGATTACGGGCAGAATCTGCCAACGCCCAATCTTTGTTTTTACGGGCATCATTACGCTGCTTAATCAGAGCTTCAATTTTGGTAATTTCTTCATCATCATCTTGAACGCCACTATGCAGAAATTGTTCCGGCTCTTGTTCCAACAAGCCTAAAATGCCTGCCAGTTTACGTAACTCAGCCGCCAGGCCATTCGCCGCAACCATATTTTCTGATTTCAATCGGTTGATTTCACGCGCTATATCAAACAAAACCGAATAAGCCTCTGGCGTATTGAAATCATCATTCATTGCTTCATTGAAACGTACTTCAAACACTTCACCCCCTGCCGGTTGTACAGAAGCATCCGTGCCACGCAGAGAAGTATATAGACGTTCAAGCGCAGTGCGCGCCTGTTTCAGGTTCTCTTCAGTGTAGTTAAGCTGGCTGCGATAATGGCCTGACAGCAGGAAGTAACGTACCGTCTCTGCATCGTAATATTCCAGTACGTCACGGATAGTAAAGAAGTTGTTCAGCGATTTGGACATCTTCTCTTTATCCACCATCACCATTCCAGAGTGCATCCAATAATTCACATACGGGCCATCATGGGCACAGGTAGACTGAGCAATTTCATTTTCATGATGCGGAAACATTAGATCAGCACCGCCACCATGGATATCAAAATGATTGCCCAACTGTTTGTTGTTCATGGCAGAACATTCAATATGCCAGCCAGGACGACCAGCTCCCCACGGCGATTCCCAGCTTGGTTCACCCGGCTTAGACATTTTCCACAATACGAAATCCATTGGGTTACGCTTGACATCGGCCACTTCTACTCGTGCACCTGCCTGTAACTGGCTGAGATCCTGACGGGAAAGTGATCCGTAATCCGGATCACTTTCGACGGAAAACATGACATCACCATTATCTGCCACGTAAGCATAATCACGCTTTATCAACGATTCTGTCAGTTCAATAATCTCTGGGATATGACGCGTCGCGCGTGGCTCCAAGTCAGGACGTAAAATATTCAACGTATCAAAATCCTTATGCATTTCTGCCAGCATACGGCTGGTCAGATCATCACAACTTTCATGGTTTTCCGCTGCACGTTTAATGATTTTGTCATCAACATCGGTCACATTGCGCACGTAGGTCAAATCGTATCCCAGATAACGCAGGTAACGGGCAACCACATCAAAGGAAACAAATGTTCTGCCGTGACCAATATGGCACAGGTCATAAATCGTGATACCACACACGTACATCCCTACTTTCCCTGGATGGATTGGCTTAAATTCTTCTTTCTGACGACTGAGGGTATTGAAAATTTTTAGCATCGGGATTTTCCGTAAATTCACTGTACGTGTGATTAAAAATAACGAATTGATAATTCTGGATTTATGCCCTTATCTCATAAATAAATACTCGATATGGCATAGTCCAATAAGATATTGAAACCTGATATTAAGCGCTTTGCAAGGTTGGCGGTCAATATAGCTTACTGAAATTAATAGGTACTGACTCATTATGGTAGATGTGATATAAAAGCCGCCTGGTCCAAATGCCCTAAACCGGGTTAATCAAAACTATTATTAGGATTTCAATTATGGTGACTTTCCATACCAATTTTGGCGATATCGTAATTAATACTTTCGCCGACAAAGCTCCTGTAACTGTTGAAAATTTCTTGAACTACTGCCGCAATAGCTTCTACGATAACACTATCTTCCACCGTGTTATTAACGGTTTCATGATTCAAGGTGGTGGGTTTGAACCTGGTATGAAACAAAAATCGACTGACGAGGCTATCAAAAACGAAGCCAATAACGGTCTGAAAAACAACCGTGGTACTCTGGCTATGGCACGTACCAATGATCCACATTCAGCAACTGCACAGTTTTTCATCAATGTCGTTGATAATGATTTCCTGAACTTCCGTTCTGAACGCCCTGATGGCTGGGGTTACTGTGTATTTGCAGAAGTAGTCGATGGTATGGATGTTGTTGATAAAATCAAAGGCGTATCTACCGGCCGCAGCGGTATGCACCAAGACGTACCACGCGAAGACGTTATCATTGAGAAAGTGACTGTCAGCGAGTAATTCACCACGTATGTGCACACTTTTTATCGCAGATTTACATCTCAGCGAACACGAGCCGGCAATCACTGCCGGTTTTCTGCGTTTTCTGCGTGAGGATGCTAGTCAGGCGGATAGTCTCTATATTCTTGGTGATCTGTTCGATTACTGGATTGGTGATGATGATGATAATCCTCTTCACAGTGAAATTGCCGTTGCATTAAAAACACTGAAACAACAAGGTGTTACCTGTTATTTTATTCATGGCAACCGTGATTTTCTAATCGGTTCCCGCTTTGCTAAAGAAAGTGGGATCATATTGCTACCACAAGAAAAGGTATTGGAACTGTATGGTAAGCGGGTGCTTATCCTACACGGAGATACTTTGTGTACTGATGACAAAGGTTATCAGCAATATCGTAAACGGGTTCATACCCCGTGGATCCAGCGCCTGTTTTTATTATTACCCCTGTTTATCCGTCAGAAAATCGCCGAAAAAATGCGGGCAAACAGCCAATCTATCAACAGCAGAAAATCCGAAGCAATTATGGATGTCAACCAGCAAGCCGTTATTGATGTTGTTGAGCAGTATCAAGCTGACTGGATGATTCATGGACATACTCACCGCCCAGCTGTACATAAAACTCTTCTGCATAACAAAATCGTCTACCGTGGTGTACTTGGTGCATGGCACCATCAAGGTTCAATGTTCAAAGTCACAGACAAATCAATCGATCTTATCTTTTTCCTATTCTGATCGATGGGAGAACACTCACATCCAGGTAGTACAATCAAAGCATAAAGCAACGCAATCGTTTTCCTTAGCTTGCGACCATGATATGATCCGCGGTCTTAAAGCGCTATTTTCGTTCTGGTGGACGTTAAAACACAGGAGCATTTGATTTATGATTGCCCGGCCTGATTCAGCAGGAACAACTCAACACAACGCCAAAATTGCAATCGTCATGGGGTCCAAAAGCGACTGGGCTACTATGCAGCACGCGGCAGATATTCTCACCGCCCTTGATGTCCCCTTTCATGTTGAAATTGTTTCTGCCCACCGTACACCAGATAAACTATTCAGTTTTGCCGAACAAGCTGAACAAAATGGTTTTGATGTCATTATCGCTGGCGCAGGTGGTGCAGCCCATTTACCCGGAATGCTGGCAGCTAAAACGCTGGTCCCGGTTCTGGGCGTACCCGTACAAAGTGCAGCACTTAATGGTGTAGACAGCCTCTACTCAATCGTACAGATGCCAAAAGGTATTCCCGTCGGCACACTAGCGATTGGAAAAGCAGGCGCGGCAAATGCAGCCTTGCTGGCAACACAGATTCTGGCTCGTCATGATAAAGATTTACTGAAACGCCTTACCTACTGGCGTGAAACACAAACTCAGGATGTACTCGATAATCCCGATCCACGGGAGGAAGCATGAAGCCAGTTTGTGTATTAGGTAACGGTCAGCTCGGCCGGATGTTACGTCAGGCAGGTGAGCCTTTAGGTATCACGGTTTATCCGGTTGGCCTGGATGCAGAACCCGAAGCTGTTCCTTACCAAAATAGTGTTATCACCGCCGAAATTGAGCGCTGGCCGGAAACTGCCCTTACCCAGGAACTCGCCCGCCATAAGGCTTTCGCTAATCGGGATATTTTTCCCCGCCTGGCAGATCGTCTGCCACAAAAGCAATTAATAGATAGTCTTGGGCTCGCAACTGCTCCGTGGCAATTACTGTCTGATATCCGCCAATGGCCGCAGCTATTCGCAGAACTCGGTAACTTCGTTATCGTTAAACGCCGTATCGGCGGTTATGATGGCCGCGGGCAATGGCGCATCCGCCCCGGAGATGAAACAGCGTTACCAACCGATATTTATGGTGAATGTATTGCCGAACAAGCGATTCCTTTCTCTGGTGAAGTTTCATTGGTCGGTGCACGCAATGAAAGAGGTGATTGTGTGTTCTATCCATTGACTCACAATCTGCATCAAGATGGTATCTTGCGGGCCAGTATTGCCTTTCCTCAGGAAAACTGCCATTTACAACAGCAGGCTCAGAACATGTTGTCAGCCATTATGCATAAGTTGAAATATGTCGGCGTAATGGCAATGGAGTGTTTTATCGTCGATGATCATTTACTGATTAATGAACTGGCACCACGGGTTCATAACAGTGGTCACTGGACTCAGAACGGCGCTTCCATCAGCCAGTTCGAATTACATCTCCGCGCTATTCTGGATTTACCTATGCCTCAACCAGAAGTTACCGCACCATCAGTCATGGTCAATTTGATCGGTACAGATGTAAATAATCAATGGCTCAGTTTGCCATTAGTACACTTGCATTGGTATGAGAAAGAAGTTCGTCCAGCGCGTAAAGTCGGTCACCTTAATCTTTCTCATTCAGATAAAAACGAATTAAAAGATACGTTGCGAAAACTAATCCCAATGCTGCCATCTGAATATCAGAGTGGTCTGGAGTGGATACAAGAAAAATTAAATTAGCTGTTTATCAGCTAATAGCCCGGAGTTAAATGTGGAAGCGGAAATAAAATAGTTTACCGCTCCACATTCCCACTCGTTCCGAATTATTTCATATTCCTTTGATTATTGTGTTAATTTATTAGCATTAATCGCTCTGGCTAGCGTATCTACAATAGCTCTCGTTGTTTGATCTATTTCATAATTCAGTAAATCGCCAATTTTAATATCACTAAGATTAGTTGCTCTTAATGTTTCCGGAATTAAATTCAATTCTATGGTTTTATTTTCTTCATTTATGCCATTTATTGTTAAACTACAACCATGAAGACCGATAAAACCTTTATGGAAAAAATATTTGATATTATTTTCAGGAATGCTAATAATTAATCGATAGGTTTCTCCAGTTTCGATAAAATCAACGACTTTTGCTACGCCTTCAATATGCCCATACAGACTATGCCCACCATTTTCTTTATGTATTTGATGTGATCTTTCAATATTAACTTTATCTCCCATGCCTAAAAATTTTAATGTGGTCACGTCAGCAGTAAAATCTGAAATATCAAAAGAAACAATATCATTTTTAAATTGTGTCACAGTCAAGCATGTGCCATTAATAGCGACACTCGCACCCACAGAAACATCGTCAAAGAAATGGTTAATATTACTTATGGTCAATGTGCTAAATCCATTTCTTTTATCAAGAGATAATACGGTTTCTTTTCCTTGCACAATTCCAGTATACATAATTACCCCATTTTATTAAATAAAAAAACCATTGAATAATAACTTTTATGTTATCTTGAAATATATTTCTGGTAAAGAGTTATTAATGGTGTTTTCACGACTTATTTTATCAATTTTTTATATATTTATTAGTCGAGTCTGCCCTATACATCATTTGTCAGAAATTTATCATGCAGGATTGCGAATTGACGAAATTCAATCTGAAATCCATCCATATTTACAGGAATTAGAGTTGATTGATTTTTGTAAGATGAATAGGATATCAATAATGGCACATACACCATTTGCTCAAGGAAGAGTTTTCATTGATGAGCGAATTAAAGAATTGTCTCTTATCTATAAAACGAATGAGGCTGGAATTGTTCTGTCCTGGTTTCATAACAATGGTATTATTCCTATTTTTAGCTCTAATTAAGATATTCATTTAAGAGAAAATTTTATGAATCATGCTATTAAGAATAACTCATTGAATAGTTACGATATTAACTATCTAAACTTAGATCTCAGATTGTGTAACGAAAAATCTGGGACTGAGTTTAAAAAATTACCGCAGGATATTCATATTGATTTCCTACGGCATAAATGGTTTTTTTATGCGAGGTAGATTAATTTATAAATACTCGCTATTTATATACTTTAGTAATACTTTAGGAATTTGAATTTGACCATTTTCTAGTTGGTTTTGCTCCAATATAGGTATAATGGCACGAGTCGTTATTCCGGTTGCATTCAAAGTATGGGGAAATGTTATATTTCCGTCACAATTTTTGTAGCGTATTTTCAAGCGTCGGGCTTGATAATCAGTACAGTTGCTACAACTTGTTAGCTCCCCCCATCCCCAACTATCTGAGCCACCTCTACCTAACATCCAAGCTTCCAGATCATATTTTTTGTATGCAGGAGCGCCTAAGTCTCCAGAGCATATTTTTATGACTCTAAAATACAAACCAAGCTGTTTAAAAATCTCAATTTCAAATTCAAGAAGTTGCTCTAACATGGCTGAAGATGTCTCTGGTTCGACGATGCTTACGAGCTCTACTTTGTGAAACATTTTATTTCTATATAGGCCAGCATCTCTTCGGCCACTTGCACCTTCACGTCTAAAACAAGGGGACAGAGCGGTCATACGAATAGGTAATATTGATTCTGGCAGTATACAATCTGAGAATTGTCCAATCAGGGGGATCTCTGCTGTACCTATCATGTATAAACCATCATTTTCAAGAGGAAATAATTCATTTCCTTCTTCGTTCCGCCTGGGGTTAAAGCCCAAACCTTGCATTATTTCAGCTTTCGCCATCAATGGAACACTGACTTGTTCGAATCCATTTTCGATAGCTTGATCTAGCACGAATCGCATCAAGGCGGTTTCTAAACGTGCTAAATTTCCGCGTAGTAATGGGAACCCTGCACCTCCTATTCGTGTACCGGCTTCAAAATCCATTCCTATTCTGGCACCTATTTTTATATGATCTAATGGCTCAAAATTGAATTTTGGTGTTTCGCCATAGACTTTGAATTCAACATTGTGGTCTTCGGTCTTCCCAATGGGAGTGTCGTCGGAATACAGATTGGGTAACCGTATAACGAGGTTATTATATTCGGAAGCAACTTTCTCAAAAATATTTTCTAAAATAGAGATTTCATACTTTAACTGCTTACCACGAATAATGCCTGCATCTCTTTCTGTATCAGGTAATTTTGCAAGATTTTGTGCAAGTTTTTTTGACTCTGCTCGTAATAATTCCAGCTCTTGCTGGATTTTCCTTTTACGATGGTCTAGGGCAATTATTTGGGAGACATCGAAATCAAGACCTCTGTTATTGCAGATTTGTTGGATAAATTCGGGTTTTTCTCGAATGAGTTTAATATCTAACACGATTATTCCTCGGGCATTTATAGGTAGACAGAGCATTCATATTTGTCAATTTTCCTATAGTTGTCAACACAAACGAGAATGTGTGAGTTTATGCCTTATAGGAGTATACGCTTTGCATCGTTTTTCACTGCTTATTCACAGCAATAACTGTGTAGGTAGTTGTCTATCTTAATTAAAGGTGTTTTCCCACTCCATGTTTTTCGGGGGCAGTTATTAAATGAATTTACCGATTTATTTAAACACCATTTGAATAGATGTCGATCGGTAAGCTGTTTTTTTTCGGTGATCCGTTAACTGAGGATAAAAAACAGGTATCCATTAATGCCAGATTTTTAAAAGGTACAGAATAACTAAAAACGGCTTATTCCCTATCATATTTAATGTATTTATCAACGATGTTATCCTTCGTTTATTTTACATTCACCTGTCCTGCTATAACCATTTAAAAGCACGAAAACAGATGTATTAAAGCTTTTATATAAAAGACGGATTTAACTATAAGTGCAGTTTTTTAAATGACATTAACCATTAACAGAAAACTTGAAATAAATCAGCGAGAAAAAGAATATTATCCGAAAAAACATAACGAGGTATCTTTATACCACCAAGCTATTTACGGATTGATTTATGAAGATAAAAGATTTATAAAAACTGTTCATAATTGCCAGTAAAACAACGCCAATAAAGATAAAAAGCGAATATGATTAACATTGGTTAAACGTGAAACACAATATACCATGATGATTAAACTTAATAAAAATAAAGTGTTAAAAGCAGTAAAAACAACGGCTAAAACTTTATTATACCAATTAAAACCAGAGGTTAAAAACCTACCCATCATAAATCTATCAGTGAAAATGAGAAAAAATATTGACTTTATTAATGCTTATATACCCGGTAAAAAGACACATAAGAATATATAATGGGTTATTCAAATAATATATTTAAAAAAAGAACCGGGTTTAATCACGTTTTCAATCAGAGAGTTAATTCTTTATCAGCTAGTTAAATAATTATTCGTGAAAAATAGGAATAACAAAATCCGCAAATAAATGATTTAATCGAATACGAACTTGTTTACTCGCAGAGTCATTATGTTGCATTCATTATGTTAATCCGCCCAATATTTAAATTGTAATTCACTACTGGCCTTAATTCCACTATGATATAGAAAATATTAATTCATTGTTGTCATTTCTATGACTATCTCTCATTATAAATAAAATCATAAAATTCAGTGACCTAAGTCACAATTACATAAATATTTCCACACAACAATAAATTAACAATATTCTTTCCGATCTGGAACAAAAAGTTAAATAAAAAAACATTGCTAACTAAATAATCAATATATTAGCGATACTAAAAAATAACTAAAGTTAGAATAATCTTATCTTTCTACACGGTTCACCATTCATCAATAAAATCAAATCTTCCTTTGACAAAACCGTCTCATTAGATCAATGCTATCGCTATTATTAGTCCTATAACGTATAAAAAGGGGAACCCTCGTGTTATTTGCCGGGAAAGCCCACCATCCTAAAAACTGCCCACCGTTTTTTTTCACTTTAGGGCTCTCTTCTCCATTTTCTTGTGCCGCTTATCTGGCAATGGCCTGGTATTGGATCAACACCAGATTAAAACAGAGAGAATTATCTTCAATATTGTTATTACTACCGGCAATCAATCAAGCTCAGGCAAGTGATTTTGTTAATTTTCAATCTGTTGATACCAGCCTTTATATGCAATTTGAAAACCGGGTCGATCCCAGAAAAACGATCTCACCCATTTTAGAGGCTTTCGGTGACTACAGTGTCGGAGATATGTACGTCTATAGTATTTGGCAAAATTCACTGCAAAGCGATTATACCGGTGATAAAAGCACCTACTATTACAAACTTGTACCAAGAGTGAGCTTTAGTAAAGTGACTGGTCATGACATTTCTTTTGGGCCGTTAAAAGATATTCTGTTCGCTCAATGGGTTGCTAAAACCAAAAGTATGGATTATGACTACTTTCCAGGTATCAGCATTGACTGGCAAGCAGACTGGATTAGCTGGTTACGTACAATTTTTTATTTTGAGAATAACGCCAAGGGGAGCTGGAACGATCAGCGAATTCATGTTGACTATGGAATTCCCTTCAATAATCGTTTAGGTGATTTCCGGGTTGTCGGGACTTTTGATTATACATTAGGCTTACATGGACAACCCGAAACTATCGATTTCAAACCCGAGTTGCACTATGATTTAGGAAAATTTCTAGGCAATCAACCAGGTCACTTATGGACTGGCATTGTCCTGAACCCAATAAAAAATAAATACAAAACAAAAGATACTCCTTATTATCGAACGGATCAATTTAGCTACGGGATCTTTATTCGATATAGTTTTTTCTGATACCGAAATAAAATATCAGAAATTTTTGATGACCTTTATCCATTATGGAGTCAAGATGCCCATTCAACACGACAGGTTCGGACGTACTTATCAGTGGCTCCTGCTGATACTTTTGGGTCTGGTTTATTTTTTGGTCACCGCAACGACATTTACCTCATTGGGCGTTGTGTTACCCAGCATGATCAAGGAATTACGCTGGAGTTGGACTGACGCAGGTTTGGGATTCACTTTACTTGGCCTGTCATGTGGGCTGTCCAGTTACCTTCCGGCGATACTTATTCGCCATACGAGTGTCCGGGCCACTTTGCTGATCGGTACGCTAATCTTCATCACTGGTTTTTACATCCTCTACAACACCCACAGTATCACCGCCTATTTCACCGGCACAACACTGCTGGGGATCGGTTTTAGCCTTATGGCTACTGTTCCCGGAACTTATGTCATTAGCCGGCTTTTTGAAAAACAATCGCTGGCCTTTGGTATCTATTTCACCATTGGTGGATTAGGTGGAGTGCTTGGTCCATGGATCTATTTCCTGGCAACAGTATTCTGGGGAAGCTGGCGCATGCACTGGGCGATTTCCGGGGTATTACTGACCCTGTTTAGCCTGTTGACTATTTTAGTGATGCGCGAAGGCAAAAAGGAACATGCCCATGCTGAACAAGTCAGTAGAAATCAACAAGATCAACCCCCTTCCAGCATCTATCGCACCAAGGAAATCTGGAATGCCCGGCAGGCACTGCAAACCTGGCAATTCTATGCCATTGCGGCAGCTTATACCTCTTTCTTACTGTGCGGAATAACCGTTAACAGTTTTGCTGTAGCCCATATCACTGAAAACGGATTCAGTGAGTCTGTTGCAGCCTCGTCACTCAGTATTCTGGCTTTTATCAATGCATTTTCAAGATTTGCCGGAGGAGCTGTTGGTGAATGGCTTGATCCCAAAAAACTGCTTATCGGCAGTCTGTCGATCATTATCTGTGGTCTTATCGCACTCAGTGCGGCCTCTTCATGGACATTTTTAATCCTATTTACTTTATGTATTGGCATCGGTTATGGCATGACTTTTCTGGCATCCAGCCTATTACTGTTCAATTACTTTGGGCGTAAGCCTTACCTGGAATTGTTCTCGGTGGTGAACCTGATATCCACTGTCGCGTGTTTCGCTCCTTTCCTGGTAGGAGCGATTAAAGATTATTCAGGTAGTTTTACACCCGCATTCTTTATTATTGCCATACCCGTATTTACCATTCTGATTATCACATTCACGATGCAACCACCTTCACAAATAGTGAAGAAACACTCTGATAACAGTACTTTGCTTAACTGAATTTAAAAACAAAATGGACCTGAAAAGGTATTCCTTACAACACAAAAACAAGGAATTGATGATGGCAAAAAAAGAATTCGGTGTATTTCTGCCCATAGCTAAAGGTGGGTGGATTATTTCTAAAAATACACCACCACTGGATGCTTCTTATCAGCAAAACCGTGAAGCCGCTATTCTGGCTGATCAAATCGGCCTGGACTTCATTATGTCCATGAGTAAGTGGCGTGGCTTCGGCGGTGAGACCGAACATTGGGGTTGTTCGCTGGAATCCGTCACGATGATGGCTGGCATTGCCGAAGTGACTCATCATGCCAAACTTATCGCGACCATGCACGCCGGTCTGCATAATCCCGCAGTGACAGCCAAGATGATCGCCACACTGGATCAGATTAGTCATGGACGCGCCGGGTTGAATATTGTTTCCGGTTCATTCAAAGATGAATTTGAACAAATGGGAGAATGGGATAGTGATTTAGATCATGATCAACGTTATGCAATGACTGAAGAATGGACACAATTAATCAAACGGCTTTGGTGCGAAAAGCAGGTTGATCATCAGGGCGAGTTCTTTAATTTGAAGAATTGTGTTTCTGAACCCAAACCTGTTTCCGTTCCACGTCCTTATTTGGTTTGTGCCGGTCAATCAGAACGTGGGCTGCGTTTTAGTGTACGTAATACTGATGTGTGTTTCATTGGCGGCAAAGATGAAGAAGAGACACAGCAAATAAGCCTAATGGCCAAACGTATTGCGGCAGAATACGGTACAACCACCAAAACCTTTTGTATGTGTACAATTATCTGCGCCGAAACAGATGAAGAAGCTGAAACTCTGGCTCAGTTCTATCGTGATGGCCTGGATATCGACGCAGTTAAAAGCATGATGCATAGTTTCGGCGTCGATGTTGGTGAAAAAAGCAATGCTATGGTTGAACGATCCCAAAATGCTTTTATGACCCACACGGCTATCGGCAACCCAGAAACTTGTCTCAGACAATTGTCAGATTTGCTGCGTGAATGCGAGCTGGATGGAGTGATGTTGATCTTCCCTGATTATGTCGAAGGTCTCACGACTTTCGGCGCAAAAATCCTACCACAACTCAGAACCGAATTTGCTTAAACAACGATAAACAGATCAGCAAATAATACGGTTTCTCCCCTGGGAATGGGTTCACCCCATATCGGCGATCTTACCCATTCCCCGGATGTTACAAATATCGCCTTTTTACCCCTGAACCCGCCGATGTAATCCCGTTCCCCGTAACAGCCGGATCCCCAGCCAACTACCACACAATGAAAGCAGCAGGCTGCTGATGATTGGCAGTAAGAGCCACATTTGCCACTCTGGTTGCCATGGAAAATCAAACACTTTTGTCTGCAATAACCAAAGCGCAACTTCAGCACCCAATGCCGCAGTAAAACCCGCCATTAGCCCAAGCAAAGCAAATTCACTCCAGAGAGTACGGCGCAGTAATTGCTTACCGGCTCCCAAGGTACGATAAACCACCAGCTCAAGTTGTCGTTGATGCATCCCTACCTGAACCTGTGCCAACAGGAGTAATGCGCCACATACCATAACCAGCCCAACCATGGCCTCAAGCGCCCGGCCTACTTGCTGCAAAATCCCCTGAATTTGCTTAATCACCGCACCGGTATCAAGCAGGCTCAACGTTGGAAACTGACGATTAAGGCTGGTTAGTAGTCGGCCATCTCCTTGATAATGGAAACTGGTCAACCAGGTTTGTTGCTGATTTTCCAATGCTTGTTTCGGGAAAATAAAGAAGAAATTTGGCCGAAAACTTTCCCAATCTACCTGCCGGATACTGCTCACTGTGGCGCTGAATTGCTGCGTATCGCCACTGAATGTCAGTTTATCGCCGATTTTAATTGCCAAACGTTCAGCAACCCCCTTCTCAATAGAAACTTCATCCTCTTTTGGTGGCCAATTTCCCTCGATCAGGGTATTAAATGGCGGCAATTCCTCTTTCCATGTCAGGTTCAATTCCCGTCGTACCGTGTTGCTGTCCGGCTCTCTGGCATCTGCCCAGGTTATTGCCGATTGCCCATTAATTTCCGTCAAACGGGCCAATACCACCGGATAGAATTCCGCCGGTTTAACCTGATACTGAGCCAACAAATGTTCTACCTGTGAAATTTGCTGCCCAGTCATATTAATCAGAAAATAGTTTGGGCTGTCCGCTGGCAGTTGTTGTTGCCAGCGATCAAGTAAATCTCCCCTGACCACCAACAACAACGCAAATAACATAAATGATAAAGAGAAAGCCGCCAATTGAGTTACAGACTGCAATGGCTGCCTCAATAATCGGTTAACCGCCAGACGAAAACTAAGTTGGCGAAATTTCAGATGACGTAATAGCCACAATCCTCCCCAACCGAGTACAGCCAGTGATACCGCAACAATCATCATGCCGGCAAGTAACGCCCATAACATTGGTTTAGTTCCAGCCAGCAGACTCAGCCCGCTAATCACCACCAGTGCCACCAACGGCAGGTAATAGCGCAACGGCCAGATGGGCGCGATAATATCATCACGCAGCACCCTTGATGGTTGGGTTGCCATTAATTGTTTATATGGACGTCCCCCCACCAGTAAAGCGATACCAGATAATGCCCCTAACACCCATATCCACGGCCAGAAGCCTGCTTGTGGTAACGTCTTCGGCAACATAGGTGCCAAAATCTGCACCAGCAGGTATTCGAACATCAATCCAAGAAGCGCCCCCACCAGCCCTGCCGCAATCAATATCACCAACCATTGACCAATCACCCATTTACGTAACGCCCAACGCCCCGCACCAAGTGTTTTAAGCACTGCGATCAAGTCATAGCGGCTACGGCAATAGTGAGTCATTGATACCGTTACCGCCGCCACAGCAAGTAATAATGTAAGCAAAGCCGATAACAACAAGAATTGCTGCGCCCTATCAATAGATTTTGCCAGCGCGCCACTATCCTGCTTCAAGGTATACCAACGCTGATCAGCCTTAAGTAGGGGATCAATTAGCTGTTGATATTGATAAACCACTTCTTTATCGCCAGAAAATAGATAACGGTACGTCAAACGGCTGCCAGGCTGAATCGCGCCGGTAGATTGCGCATCATCAAGATTGATCAAAATCCGTGGCGCAATCTGGAATGGATTGAAACCACTGTCTGGCTCCTGAATTAATTCTCCACTCACCTTAAGCGTGGTATCACCCACATCCAGATTATCGCCAACTTTAATTTTCAACAGTTCAAGCAAACGAGGTGCTACCAGCACCGTGCCCTTTTCTGCTTTCAAACCCGGAGGATTTGTTTCCAGCTCACCATATAACGGATAGTAACTGTCTGCGGCTTTGACACTGGCAAGTTGAGGAATATCCCCGGCATAAGTCATTGTGGAGAAAGAGAGCTGGCGGCTCAACTTTAGCCCAAGGTTTACCGCCTGTTGTAACCACCCTTCATCTACTGGGTAAGAGGCACGCAGAACTAAATCACCCGCCAGAAAATCCCGGCTCTGGTAATGAACACTTTGATCAATGCGATCACTGATCCTGCCCAATGCCAACACACAAGCCACGGCCAGCGTCAGAGATAACCAGACAATCAATAAAGCAGGAGTGCGCCATTCGCGCCAAAACCAGCGCCAAATCATTTTTCTTCCCTCAATTTACCATCGACCAACCGCAAGCAACGTTGGCAGCGGGCCGCAAGTTGGCTGTCATGAGTGACCAGAATTAATGTTGTGGCGTAATCACGATTGAGAGAAAACAGTAAATCTGCAATACGATCTCCCGTTTGTCGATCCAGATTCCCTGTTGGCTCGTCAGCAAACAAAATTTTGGGTTGGCTGCTGAATGCCCGTGCCAACGCCACTCGCTGTTGCTCACCACCAGACAGTTGTGCAGGCATATGTTTTAAACGCTTCCCCAATCCTAGTTGTTCAAGCAATGCAACCGCCCGTTTCTTGCTGCTACTTTCCGACTCGCCACGTAATAGAGCCGGAAGCTGGACATTCTCCAATGCATTTAACGTCGGAATTAACATAAATGATTGAAAGACAAAACCGACATTTTCAGCCCGCAGTTGTGCCCTTTGTTCTTCATTCATCCGGCTTAAATTATGCCCCAGCAGCCGAACCTCACCGTCACTGCCATCATCCAACCCGGCAATAATGCCGAGCAATGTGGATTTACCCGAACCCGATTCGCCCACTAAAGCAATCGTCTGTGCAGGCTCGACAACCAACCCGACTCCCTGCAATATAGTGATCCTATGTTCCCCCTGACCAACGTGCTTACTGAGATGCTGAACTTCAAGAATATTCCCCGTTACCATTTACTCTTCCTTTTACTGGTGGTGCTATTCAGCGCCAGAACGACTGCCGCTGATACCCTTTTGATTCTGGGTGATAGCCTTAGCGCTGGTTACCATCTGCCGGTTGAACAGTCATGGCCTGTTTTAATGGACAAAAAGTGGCAAAAATCCGGCAATAAGATCACTGTGATCAACGGCAGCATCAGCGGTAATACCGCAGCTCAGGGCCTTGAAAGGCTGCCCGAATTACTTAAACAGCATAAACCCCGTTGGGTCCTGATAGAGCTTGGGGCCAATGATGGATTACGCGGTTTTCCTCCACAACAAACAGAACAGGATCTGCAACAGATCATCACTTTAGTGAAACAAGCCAATATTCAGCCTTTATTGATGCAGATCCGGCTGCCACCAAACTATGGCCGCCGTTATACCGAATCTTTTGCCAGGATTTATCCCAAACTGGCAGAACACAATCAAATTCCCCTGCTGCCGTTTTACATGGAACAAGTCGCTATTAAACCAGAATGGGTACAACAGGATGGATTACATCCCAATCTGGCCGCTCAACCGTTTATCGCCGACTGGATATCTGACATATTATTAGTACACCTTAATCATTCTTAAGTAGTAAACCATCAGTTTTTACAAATTGATGTATATAAGCAGGTAAAGTTATGCAAAAGTCAGTTCTTATCACCGGCTGTTCCAGTGGAATTGGTCTAGTGGCGGCCAAAACACTCCATCAACGGGGCTACCGAGTATTAGCAGCCTGCCGGAAACCCGAGGATTTACAACATATGCGCGAATTGGGGCTGGAACCTATCGCATTGGATCTTGACGATAAAATCAGTGTCGAACGTGCCGCTGCCGAAGTTATCCGATTAACCAATGGTCGCCTTTACGGACTGTTTAATAATGGCGGCTTTGGTATTTATGGTCCATTAAATACTATCAGCCGTGAACAACTGGAACGCCAATTCTCTACCAATCTGTTTGGTACACATCAACTTACCTGTTTATTACTCCCGGCAATGCAGCTTCATGGTGAAGGCCGTATTATCCAAACCAGTTCAGTCATGGGACTGATTTCAACTCCAGGCCGCGGTGCTTATTCTGCCAGTAAATATGCTTTGGAAGCATGGTCAGACGCATTAAGAATGGAATTGGCAGGAACAGGAATTAAATCTTGTTTAATTGTACCTGGCCCAATAAAAACACGTTTTGCAGAAAATGTGAATCAAACCCAACGCGATAAACCCGTTGTAAATTCTAGGATCGCCCGCCATTTCACTCTGACACCCGAGGCCGTTGTGCGCAAACTAATTCATGCGTTGGAAAGTCCGAATCCTAAATTACGTTATCCGGTGACTTGGATAACCCATGCTGTAACTATTATGCGCCGGTTTTTGCCGGGAAGATTAATGGATAAAATACTGAGTAAACAGAGCGGTACAACTTGAAAGTCAGGAAAATAACCTCATCTGTCTAATAAGACCCTGCGACAACCGAATTAATTTAAGAGACTAATTATATGCTACCAACCACGACTGGAATTAACGTTAACGAAAGTAACCTGCATCAAACCGTCGAACAGTCTATGACTGTACCTGTTTTATTTTATTTCTGGTCTGAACATAGCCCCCACTGCCAGGAATTGGGCGTAATTCTGGATAAACTGGCAGCAGAATATGCAGATCAATTTATATTGGCAAAAGTAGATTGCGATAAAGAGCAAATGGTCGCTTCACAGTTTGGCTTACGGGCCATTCCTACTGTTTATATGCTGCAACAAGGCAGGCCAGTCGATGGTTTTCAGGGGCCACAACCTGAAAGCGCGATCAGAGAAATGCTTTTGCGCGTATTACCCAAACCGGAAGAGTTGAAAGCCGCCCAAGCCGAAGAACTTATCGCGGAAGGGAAACCTCAAGAAGCACTGCCACTGTTGAAAGAAGCCTGGCACTTAGCCCCTAAAAACAGTGAAATTGCACTGATGTTGACCAAAGTGCAAATTATGCTCAATAATATAGAAGAAGCTCAGGAAATTCTGAATCTTATCCCACTACAGGATCAAGACACGCATTATCATAGTTTACTGGCTCAAATTGAGTTACAAAAGCAAGCGGCGGATACACCGGAAATCCAGCAATTGCAACAAGAATTCTCCACTCAACCGGAAAATGCAGAACTGGCAGTTAAGCTCGCTCTGAAACTGCACGAAGTCAACCGTAACGAAGAAGCTCTGGAATTATTACTGGGCTTCCTGAAAAAGGATCTTTCCGCTGCTAATGGTGCAGTACGGAAAACCATGATGGATATTATGTCTGCAATGGGAACCGGTAACGCTCTGGCTTCAAAATACCGTCGCCAGGTTTATTCGCTGCTTTACTGATTTATTTGATTAAGGAATTGCTATGGACTTATTTGCTTTTGGTGCCGTCCCTATTCTGATATTTATCGCTGTAGTTATTGTATTTACTTGCGTAAAAACAGTGCCACAGGGTTATCAATGGACAGTAGAGCGCTTCGGCCGTTATACCCGAACTTTATTACCGGGCCTGCACATTATTATTCCTTTTATCGACCGCATTGGCCGTAAAATTAATATGATGGAACAAGTGCTGGATATTCCTTCACAGGAAGTGATTTCCCGCGACAACGCTAATGTTACCATTGATGCAGTCTGCTTTATTCAGGTTGTCGATCCCGTTCGGGCCGCCTATGAAGTCAGCAACCTTGAGCTGTCCATCATCAACCTGACTATGACGAACTTCCGTACCGTTCTGGGTTCAATGGAGCTGGACGAAATGCTGTCACAGCGTGATTCCATCAACAGCCGTCTATTACATATTGTTGATGAAGCCACTAACCCATGGGGCGTGAAAATTACCCGTATTGAAATCCGTGATGTGCGCCCACCAAAGGAACTGATTTCTGCCATGAACGCCCAGATGAAAGCAGAACGTACCAAACGTGCTGATATTCTGGAAGCGGAAGGTATCCGTCAGGCGGCGATTCTGAAAGCCGAAGGGGAAAAGCAGTCTCAGATTCTGAAAGCGGAAGGGGAACGTCAGTCCGCGTTCCTTCAAGCAGAGGCGCGTGAACGTGCCGCCGAAGCGGAAGCCCGCGCAACCAAAATGGTTTCTGACGCGATTTCTGACGGTAATATGCAAGCCATTAACTACTTTGTTGCCCAGAAATATACCGATGCGCTGACCAGCATTGGTGCCTCCAATAACAGCAAAGTGATTATGATGCCTCTGGAAGCCAGTAATCTGATGGGCGCTATTGGTGGTATTGCGGAACTGATTGGCGAAAGCAAAAAAGGTAAATAACCATGATTGCACAACTTGCGGCTCAAACAACCTGGCTTTGGTTCTCTTTCGGCGGTTTACTGTTAATCGCAGAGCTTCTGGGAACCGGCGGCTATCTGTTATGGACTGGTATAGCCGCTCTCGTTGTTGCGTTTATCACCTGGTTACTGCCAGGAATAGGCTGGGAATTGCAAGGTATTCTGTTTGCAACGCTGACGCTGCTCTCTGCGGTGTTATGGCGCTACTGGTTACGTAGCCGCCCGTCAAAAGGCAGCGATACACTGAACCAGAAAGACCACCAGCTCATCGGTACCCAGGCTAAACTGACTGCGGATACCGAAAATGGTTACAGCCGGATCAAGCTTGCAGATGGAAGCTGGCGAGTTCACTGTGATAGAGAACTCTCCGCCAATACCGAAGTAGAAGTCATTGCTGTTGATGGCATTACATTGAAAGTAAAACCCGTCGATTCTCAATGATGAGAACAGCAACCAGACAAATGATCTATGATGGGGCACACTGCCCCGTCATCTCCTGGGCACTCTTGCGCCAAAGATAACAATTTACTTCTGATTTCCTGTAACTCTTTAATCGTCTTTTCTATCTCTGCCACTTTATGCAACGTTGCCGCTTTTATATCGGCACTGTGACGGTTGGGATTGCGAAATAACACCAAAAACTCACGACACTCCTCAAGCGTAAAACCGATCTGTTTTGCCTGACGCAACAATATTAATTCATCAATATGTTTCTGCTGATAATAACGGTAGCCATTATCACCTCTTTCCGGCGGTGTGATCAGCTCCTTTTCTTCATAAAACCGAATAGCTTTACTGGTCAAGCCGGTTCTTTGGGCAATTTCACTAATGTTCATTTTTTCCCCTTGACCTTACCCTTGCGGGAAGGTTTAACCTTCGCAACAAGTCAGAAATTCACTTGGACTGTGTAGATATCATCATCAATTATCACACCGATGTGAAGAATAATTATATCACTATGTGTTAGGAGGTTTTTTTATGTCACATACCACTATTTTAACATTACAGGGGCTCTCCTGTATGCACTGTGTTAACCGTGTGAAAAAAGCACTGGAAAATCGTGCCGATGTAGAGCAAACAGATATTACTATTGCTTACGCTAAAGTAACCGGAGAAGCCTCTCCTGAATCTTTAATCGAAACGATTAAAGAAGCGGGTTACGAAGCCGCCATTGCCTGCCAACCTGATGTCGAACTGGCACTTTCTGGCCTGAGCTGTATGCATTGCGCAGGTACTGCACGTAAAGCACTGGAAGCCGTAGATGGCATTATCGCCGCAGATGTGAATACTGAAACCGCTAAAGTTTACGGTAAAGCCGATACCGATACGTTGATTGCCGCCATTGAGCAAGCGGGTTATAACGCAAAACTGGCTGCTAGCCAAAACTCCCCAAAATCTAAGCCGCTGACAATATCTGCTTCAAACAGACCGGAACCTTTGGCAGCGGCAACCCCTTCTGTTCCGGTCGAAAAAACGGATGTATTCCTGGTCAGTGACAGTGATGACAGTATCCAGTTGCTGTTGGATGGTATGACTTGCGCCAGCTGTGTGAACAAAGTTCAGAAAGCATTGCAAAGTGTTGCTGGCGTGGAAAATGCCAGAGTGAACCTTGCGGAACGCAGCGCTTTGATTACCGGTAGCGCATCACCTGAGGCGCTGATTCAGGCAGTGGAAAAAGCAGGATATGGTGCTGAACTGATCCAGGACGAAACTGAGCGTCGTGAACGCCAGCAACAAGTTTCTGAAACCAATATGCGCCGTTTCCGCTGGCAATCGGCATTAGCCTTGGTCGTCGGTATTCCCGTCATGGTATGGGGTATGATGGGCGATAATATGGTGCTCACCCCGGAAAACCATAACATCTGGCTGACTATCGGGATTATCACGCTTGCCGCGATGATTTTTGCTGGTGGTCATTTCTATCGCAACGCGTGGCAAAGCCTGAAAAATGGCAGTGCCACAATGGACACATTGGTAGCATTAGGAACAGGTGCCGCCTGGTTTTACTCCATCAGTGTCAACCTGTGGCCGGATATTTTTCCACCACAAGCCCGTCATCTTTATTACGAAGCCAGTGCCATGATTATCGGTTTGATAAACCTGGGACATGCTCTGGAACAACGCGCCCGCCAGCGTTCCTCAAAAGCACTGGAACGCCTGCTGGATCTGACACCACCGACCGCCCGTGTGGTGACAGAAGTTGGTGAAAAAGAGATCCCTCTGGCCGATGTTAAACCGGGAATGATATTGCGTTTGACGACGGGTGATCGTGTTCCGGTTGATGGTGAAATCATTCAAGGTGAAGTCTGGATAGATGAGGCGATGCTGACCGGTGAACCGATTCCACAGCAGAAATCCAGAGGCAATAACGTTCACGCGGGTACAACTGTGCAGGATGGCACCGTGCTGTTTACTGCCGCCGCAGTCGGCAGCCAGACGACATTAGCGCGGATTATCAAACTGGTACGTCAGGCGCAAAGCAGTAAACCCGAAATGGGTCAGTTAGCAGATAAAATCTCCTCCGTGTTTGTTCCGGTCGTTGTGGCGATTGCCGTGATTGCCGGTGCCATTTGGTATTTCGTTGGTCCGGCACCACAGATTATGTATTCATTGGTCATTATTACCACGGTGCTGATTATTGCTTGTCCCTGTGCTCTTGGGCTGGCAACCCCTATGTCGATTATCTCGGGTGTTGGCCGCGCCGCAGAATTTGGAGTTCTGGTTCGGGATGCCGATGCTTTGCAACAAGCCAGCACACTGGACACCCTTGTTTTCGACAAGACCGGTACGTTGACTGAAGGTATGCCACAAGTTACTGATATCCATACTTTCAACGGATACAGTGAACAAAATGTATTGATTTGGGCAAGCGCACTGGAAAGTGGTTCTAACCATCCATTAGCCAAAGCAATTCTTGCCAAAGCCGAAGGACTGGAATTACCACCAGTTGAACAATTCCGCACTCTGGCTGGACTGGGTATCAGCGGTGAGGTGAATGGTATGGCACTGTTGCTGGGTAATCAGGCATTGCTGGAACAAAATCAAATTGATACACAGGAATTAAAACCGCTGATTGCTCAACAGGCAGAAAAGGGCATCACGCCGGTTATTCTGGCGGCAGGCGGCAAAGCGGCGGCAGTGCTGTCAATTCGTGATCCATTGCGTGAAGACACCCTTAGCGCACTGAAACGATTGCATCATCAAGGCTACCGTTTGGTGATGCTGACTGGAGATAATCCGGTGACTGCCAATGCAATTGCCAAAGAAGCAGGTATTGATCAGGTGATCGCCGGTGTCCTACCCGATGGCAAAGCTGAAGCTATTCAGAAACTTCAAGCAGCAGGCCACAAGGTTGCTATGGTGGGGGATGGTATTAACGATGCTCCCGCACTGGCACAAGCTGATGTTGGGATAGCAATGGGCGGCGGTAGTGATATCGCCATTGAAACCGCAGCAATAACATTGATGCGTCACAGTCTGCATGGTGTGGCTGATGCGGTTGCACTGTCCAAAGGAACTCTGCACAATATGAAACAGAATCTGTTGGGCGCATTTATTTACAACACATTAGGGATCCCAATTGCTGCCGGCGTGCTCTATCCCTTTACCGGAACATTATTAGATCCGGTGGTAGCCGGTGCAGCTATGGCGCTTTCTTCAATTACGGTGGTAAGTAACGCTAACCGATTACTGAGGTTTAAGCCTAAATTCTGAATCACCAGAGAAATGAGTCCGCTTTAATGATCTACCCCAGCACCTTCTCATACAGAGATGAGGGGAAATCTCCTTGTATACTGACAGTAGTAAAGAAACATTCAATGGAAATGAATAAAGGTACAGCTGTAATATTAACCTGAAAATAGTTAGCCTAAAAAATATATGCCGAAACTGGAGTTCAAATGGGACGACTGATTAAACACCTTGCCAATATACTGGGGCTGAACTCATCCCACCACCGGTATCCTTATCCAGCTTGTGATATTACACTGGCAGGTGGCCGACATCTGCATCTGGTAGGCAGTATTCATATGGGCACGGAAAACATGTTTCCGCTTCCAGAAATATTAATAGAGCAGCTTAATCAATCCGATACATTAATTGTGGAAGCAGATATTACTCAGGCAAGTTTCCCATTTCATAATGACGAGGTTCAATCGTATTCCCGTATTGAACAACGTCTATCTTCTGAAATGTATCAGGATTTTCAGCGCTGCTGCAATGAAATCCGGCAACAGGAAGAATGGCTTAATTTATTACCCTCATGGCAAATCGCTTTAATTTTACAGTCTGAACAAGCGCAAAATCTTGGATTGTACTCTCACTATGGTATCGATTATCAGCTACTGAATGCAGCCAAAGCACGAGGGAAAACAATTATCGAACTGGAAGGTACTGAATCACAGATTAAGTTACTCAATCAAATACCGAATAACGGCCTGCCACTACTGGAAGATACATTAACCCATTGGTACGCCAATGCCCGCGCTTTACAAACGATGATAAGTTGGTGGATGGATTATCAGCCTGAACATGCTTTACCAACAACTTTCAGTGAAGAAATATATCAACTGCTGATGACTGAACGTAATAAGCAATGGGATCAGCGCTTACGGGAATTACCTGCCGGCCGGTATTTGATCGCTGTCGGAGCTTTGCACTTATATGGTGAGGGTAATTTGCCTCAGATGCTGGTGGAAGAGTAGAGTTAAAAAAAGGCCAATATTTCTATTGGCCAGTCAAAAAGAGGAATAACCTATTATTTTCGTTATTCTTATTATTAAGGGGTATTACCCGTTTGTATACAGGTAACAGAGCCGAGAGTTAGAATATCAATTTCACAATTCTATTTCATCCGTTATCCTAGATTATAAAATTACCCTCTGTAATGAAATCATGACACCGGCGATCATTTTATTAGAAAAACAAAAAGTTAACTTCACGCTTCATACCTATGAACATGATACCAATGAGCATAACTTTGGTGATGAAGCGGCTAAGAAGTTAGGATTAAATGCCGGACAAGTGTTTAAAACGTTGCTGGTCGCACTTAATGGTGATGCTAAAAATTTAGTCGTCGCCGTCACCCCCGTCTCAGGTCAACTGGATTTGAAAAAGGTCGCCAAAACCTTTAAAGCCAAAAAAGCAGATATGGCTGATCCATACATAGCCCAAAAAATCACGGGTTATCTGGTCGGTGGGATCAGCCCGTTAGGACAGAAAAAACACTTGCCAACAGTTATTGATAATCAGGCGCAACAGTTCCCGACTCTGTTTATCTCTGGCGGTAAACGGGGATTAGATATTGAACTGGCACCTGCTGATCTGTGTCGTTTGCTGAATGGTACTTTTACCGATATAGCAAAAGTTTAATCTCAGTAAAAAAGGGCCGCCAAATTGGCAGCCCTTTCAATTCATCACGTTGTCAGGGATTAGTGATAAACAATTTCACCTTTTGGCTCATAATCAGCCGCTTTCAGTGGTGAGTGCTTCTCGATATAGCCTTTTAGAACTTCTGCATCAACAAAACCGGTGTTGACATAGGTTGGGTAATTATCAATACGTGGGTAACCATCACCACCAATAGCGTTAAAATCAAGCATTGCCATGCGGTAAATTTTATTTGGCTCTAATGGTTTACCACCAATTTTTACCTCTTTAACATGTTTACCATCAGCAACCAAGCTGACATTCACGAACTGAGCATAAGCGCCAGAGTCAACTTTCATATTTGCAATCGTCGCCAGATATTGCTCAATTTCGCTGCCTTTCATCTCAACGTAAACCAATGTGTTAGCAAATGGATGCACTTTCAACACATCTTTATAAGTGATGTCGCCTGATTCAATTGAATCACGAATACCACCACCACTCATAATCGCGAAATCAGCATCAGCGCGTTCCATCATGGCAGAAAGAACAACATGGGCCATATTAGTCTGAACAAAACGAACTTTGCTGCGATCACCTTCCAATTTACCGTCAATAGAACCCACTTTTAAACCAAGCTGTTTATCACCTTTATCCTGATAAGGCGTCAGCAACTTCATCATTTCCGGGTTTTGAGCAATTTCATGAGTGTAGTAAACTCGTTCAGCAGAACCCTCTTCCTTTTGCACTTTCTTCTTGAGATTAATGGGGATCAACTGATAGTGAGTCAGCTTTAATTCACCATTACGGAACTGGAAATCAGCACGACCAACATATTTGCCCCACTCGTGAGCCTGAACAATCCAAGTGCCATTCTGGCGATCAGGCGAACATGGCGTTCCTGGTACATAATCGATCTGTTTGTAATTTTTATTTTCCGCAGACATACAGACCGGATCTTGTGAGTGACCACCTACAATCATATCCAGATAACCCGCCGGCAAACTGCGTGCCATTTCAACATCACCCGGTGCGTTGGAGCCATGATTACCGTTGTCATAGTGTCCCATATGCGTTGCCGCAATAATGACATCGGGTTTTTCATTTCTTTTCAGTTCCTCAACCACCATTTTAGCTTCTGTAGCGGGAACACGAAATTCAACATCAGGGAAATTAGCAGGATTGCCGATTTTTACCGTATCATCAGTCGTCAAACCGATAACCGCAATTTTCACACCCTGTTTATCAAAAATGGTATAAGGCTTGAACAAACGTTTACCGGTGCTGGTCTTGTAAATATTGGCCGCAAGGAATGGAAAATTTGCCCATTTTTCCTGTTGACGCAACACTTGCAAAGGATTATCAAACTCATGGTTACCCAACGCCATTGCATCATAGCCCACCAGGTTCATACCTTTAAAATCAGGCTCCGCATCTTGCAAATCGGACTCTGGTACGCCGGTATTAATGTCTCCGCCGGAGAGCAGTAATACACTACCGCCTTTTTTAGCGATTTCCTGACGAATTTCATCAACTACCGTTTTTTGCGCAGCCAAACCATATTCGCCGTAGTCGTTATGCCAAAAATGACCATGATGGTCATTTGTGTGCAAGATAGTAATGTCATAGGTTTTGTCTTTCTCCCATGCATTTGCCATTGCTGGAAGTAGTGTCATAGAAACAACCAAAGCACAAGCTGAGGTTTTAAACGAAAACGTCATGGTATATCTCCATGTTTTTTTTAGTGAATTGCCATGCAAAAACAGCTTCAGAAGCTAACAAGGCGGGATTAATTGATCATCCTATGGGATAGGTCACTTAATGTGATTATTAGAACATGATTCGTTTCATCTTTTCGAGCATCTTATCAAACTATTATCTGGGATAGTAAAAAATCAACTATCAGCCTAATATATATTTCAGTGCAACAAATAACCAATGAACTTACTTCCAAATGAGACAGGCTGGCAGTTAATATGAGTGAACAAAGCAACACCACCATAGTTCCACCTCATGCAAGAAAAACCAAGAATACCGTTTTTACTATTCTTGGTGCGATCAGTATTTCACACTTGTTGAATGATATGATCCAATCGTTGATTCTGGCGATTTATCCTTTACTGCAATTAGAGTTCAACCTGAGTTTCGTGCAAATCGGCATGATCACGTTAACCTATCAGATTACTGCGTCTTTATTACAACCACTGATAGGTCTTTATACTGATAAACATCCACAGCCCTATTCATTACCCATTGGGATGAGTTTTACCTTATCCGGCCTGTTACTGCTAGCCTATGCTGACAGTTTCCCAATAATCTTATTAGCATCTGCATTAGTTGGCACCGGCTCTTCAGTATTCCACCCTGAATCGTCGCGCGTAGCACGCATGGCATCCGGAGGTCACCACGGGCTGGCTCAATCTCTTTTTCAAGTCGGCGGTAATTTTGGCACTTCCCTCGGGCCTTTGCTGGCGGCTGCGTTTATCGCACCTTATGGTAAAGGCAACGTCGGCTGGTTCTCTCTGGCTGCGTTACTAGGAATTGTCGTGTTGTTGCAGGTCAGTAAATGGTACAAGGCCCAAAATCATACCAAAAAAAATCAAACCAAAACTGCCCCGGCGGTTAAAGTTTTATCAAGAAAAACAGTGATCATTTCTCTGTCTATTTTGCTGATCTTAGTATTTTCCAAATATTTTTATCTCACCAGTATCAGCAGCTATTACACTTTTTACTTAATACACAAGTTTGGCATTTCCGTACAAAACGCCCAGTTTCATCTGTTCATCTTTTTATTTGCAGTTGCAGCAGGGACCATCATTGGCGGACCTGTTGGTGATAAAATCGGCAGAAAGTACGTTATCTGGATCTCAATCCTTGGTGTTGCACCTTTTACATTGATTCTGCCTTATGCTTCTCTGTACTGGACAAGCATTCTGTCAGTGATTATTGGTGTGATTCTGGCATCCGCGTTTTCTGCAATCCTGGTATATGCTCAGGAGCTTATTCCGGGTAAAACCGGGATGATATCCGGCCTGTTTTTCGGACTAGCTTTTGGTATGGGAGGTATTGGCGCCGCGGTACTGGGTTACATTGCGGACAGGACAAGTATTGAACTGGTTTATCAGATTTGTGCTTTTCTGCCGTTACTTGGAATATTTACCACACTATTACCTAATATAGAAGATAAGAACTAGAAAAATCGCCAAACTGCACCACATAAAATTTATTTTTTATGTGGGCATGACCTTTATATACCTCATAAATGTTCAAACAAATTAATAAAAATCGATGTTACGGGTAATTTAATCCTTTCAATCCATATTTTTTGATGTTTTATTCATTTTTTTAGCGAATTTACCTCGAATTATCTATAAAATACGGTTACACCTACCTCTTCACTATTCTATTTAATAGCCTCAGTAAGAAGGAGTTTTAATGGAGCATTCGACACCACTTATCACCACTCTCGTTGGCGGGTTCGTCCTCGCTTATCTGCTTGGTATGCTGGCACAACGTCTAAAAATCTCACCACTGGTTGGTTATCTTACCGCCGGTGTACTCGCGGGTCCTTTCACCCCCGGTTTTGTCGCTGACGCATCACTGGCACCGGAACTGGCCGAAATTGGTGTTATCTTACTCATGTTTGGTGTCGGACTGCATTTTTCACTCAAAGATCTGCTGGCAGTAAAATCCATTGCTATCCCCGGCGCTATTGCACAAATACTGGTAGCAACACTGCTTGGTGTCGGGCTATCGGCAATACTGGGTTGGGAGTTATTTAGCGGGATTGTCTTTGGTCTCTGCCTGTCAACCGCCAGTACTGTCGTTCTGTTACGAGCGCTGGAAGAGCGTCAACTGATCGATAGCCAACGAGGTCAGATAGCTATCGGCTGGCTGATTGTTGAAGATCTGGCTATGGTACTAACGCTGGTATTACTGCCTGCGGCTGCCGGTATTCTGGGTAATCATGACGCCAATGTCGGGCAGTTGATTATGGAACTCGCCATTACCGTCGGAAAAGTTATCGCGTTTATTCTGCTGATGATTGTTGTTGGCCGCCGTCTAATTCCGTGGCTACTGGCAAAAACTGCCAGTACCGGCTCCAGAGAACTATTTACCCTTGCCGTACTGGTTATCGCCCTCGGTATCGCTTATGGTGCCGTTACGCTATTTGATGCCTCATTCGCGCTGGGTGCATTCTTCGCCGGTATGGTACTAAACGAGTCAGAACTCAGCCACCGTGCTGCTCAAGATACACTGCCACTCAGAGACGCTTTCGCTGTTCTATTCTTCGTATCCGTTGGTATGCTGTTTGATCCGATGGTACTGATTCAGCAACCACTTGAGATACTGGCAACACTGGCAATTATCATTATCGGTAAATCTGCCGCTGCAATGTTGCTGGTAAAGATGTTCGGTCATTCACGCCGTACGGCGCTGACGATTTCGGTCAGTCTGGCACAAATCGGTGAATTTGCCTTTATTCTGGCTGGTCTTGGCGTTGCACTTGGCCTGCTTGACGGAAATGCCCGTAACCTTGTTCTGGCTGGCGCGATTGTTTCTATCATGCTGAACCCAGTTCTGTTTAGCCTGCTGGATCGTTATTTGGAAAAAACAGAAACCATTGAAGAACAGCTATTGGAAGAAACGCTGGAAGAAGAGACGCAAATTCCTGTCAATATCTGTGGTCACACTATTGTTGTCGGTTACGGACGCACGGGTAGCTTGCTATGCCAACGCTTGCAGGAAAATGGGTTCCCTCTGGTTGTTATTGAAAATACCAGAGCCAAATTTGAGGAACTGGGTGAACAAGGTATCAGTGCAGTCATGGGTAACGCGGCCAGCAAAGACATTATGTCACTGGCGCGCCTGGACTGTGCTTGTTCCTTGTTATTGACCATCCCTAATGGTTATGAAGCAGGTGAGATTGTCGCCAGTGCAAGAGAAATCCGCCCGGATATTAATATTATTGTCCGTGCTGACTATGATGACGAAGTTACCTATATCACGGAGCGCGGAGCTAGCCATGTGATTATTGGCGAACACGAAATTGCCAAAACAATGGCAAATGTGCTGATAAACGGTGAGCAAGGTTATCCGGTTGAACCTCCGCCAGTATCGCCCTTTTTTCCATCACTGTGAGGAAATAGCCGTCGATAGCTGACAATGGAATAATTTCCTATTCATAACCGAGTTGGGTCATGACCTTTATCATATGATATATTCCATGACCCATTTTATTCAAATTTAAAACAGAAAAAATCAAACACAAATTCAACAGCCTCCAATATCTTCTTGAATAAATATTCTTTTTCAAAAAATTAATAGGAAAACAATATCAAATCTCAATATTACATCAGAGATATAACATACCCTTAATTGAGGAGTAAAACATGGAGAATGAGAAAACGGATAGTACTAAAGAAGCAAAACGATAAAACAGATTAGGTTTTAAACGACCAGCTTCCTGTCCTTCCCGATATAATATTTTTCCTACTCCCGTCCAAATCAGGGAAACGGGTAACAATGCACAAACAAAAGTTGTCATGGAAAAGATATAATCTACCCACTGAGTGAACGCAGTAAAAGGCAAGACATAGGTAGCAAATACAAAAGCCTTGGGATTAAGCAAAGTGGTAAACAACACAATACTGAAACAGACTTTCACCCCATTTTTGCTTAATGAAAAATGCCAGACTTTAAAAGCTAAATAAGCAATGTATGTTGAAGCACAAAGCTTTAAAACTAATATCAACCATATGAAAGTCTGAGGAATTATGGATAACAATAATCCCCATAAACTAATTGCGGTTAGATAACCCAACATCTCAGCCAATACCAACCTGAGTGTGCTAATAAAACCATGTGAATATCCAGATAATACTAAAAGGGTATTTGTCGGCCCAGGCATCATTAAGACCATTGTCAACATACCAGCAATTTTCACATAATCATAATAACTACTCATAGTATCCTTAGATAATAATTTATCATTTAAAGTATATATAGAACCCTTAGTATAAGTTCTATCATATACTTCTTTTTTTAAAAATTAACAATATAAAATCATGGTCATTAAATGCTATTACTTTCTCATTCCAACTATTAACCAATACTAAAAATATATTTATCAGCCATGAAATGGCTAAGTCCATAATCACCATCCTGTCAATTTTAATATAAAAGAACAACCTCTAATAATATCTTTATACAATAATTCATCATTCAAATTATATATAAAACCCTTAGTGAAAACCCCATTATATAATAATTTTTTCTAAAGTTAACAATATGAAATTATAGTTATTAAATGCTTTATTTTCTCTTAACAGCTATTAACCTCATCTTTTGTTCGAATGTTAATAATCTCAATGATTTCAACTCAACAACAAACAAGGCTGAAAAAAACCTTTCCCAATATCGGCATAAAAGTCAAATAATTACAACAGACAATAAATATTTTTCTGAATGATCTTTATAAATTACTAAGGCATATCTAAAGCTGCCCATCGAAACTAGAATAGAAAAAATCTAATCCATGTACTGATACTATGCGTAAAATATGAAATGAAGAGTTGCATTATAGAATATCTCATCTCCAATCCATATATAACTAATATCATTTCAATATATGACTCACAAAGGAATAATTCCTATCCGATTATTTTGATTCTAATTAGTAAAATCAATAATTGAAAGATCAACCACTAATAATTTTAAAAATTGTGATTTTAGTTAAGGTTCACCTTTAGCCAATCCCCTCTGAAATAAGTAGTAAGATTAAGGAGATACATTCAAAGAAAAAACCATTATCTTTAATAAAGTAATTCTTGCCTACTATTCACAATTGTACCAAATGATTTCATACCTAAATTTAAATGCACCGCATTAACTTATACGGTGCTGAAATATAATATATTAATATGATTTAAATATTACCGTTCCCAGTAAGACTCTTCCAAACTATCTTCTTTTTCTGGTAAACCACGGCTTAATCGTGGCGAATGCTGACTCAATACCTGATAACTCACTCTGTTTGCATATTTACAAACCTGAGCAAGTGATGAATATGTCAGGTAAGTACGAATATGCTTACTGGAATTAGGCACATTCATTCTGTGATGGTTGTTAGCGGTTATATCATGCAATAAAGCAGATAAAGCACCATCACCCGCACCATTAGTATTCATAATTTTTTCTGGCCCCCCCATATAAGGTTCAATATGGGAGTAAACTTTCATTGGAGTTTGGCAATCAGATTTTCGCATAGCGCGGCTAAATTCATAACGGTTAAATTCAGCAATAGCACCTGGCAGCAGTGGGTGAGTTGTCTGACGCTTATAATCTTTTTCCGTATACCCCGCCATATATAATCCCGCAGGACCCGCGGTACACAAAACTAAATCGACCCAATCCAGAGCCATATCTGACGCCAATAGCGGATCACTGAAACCAGTAAGCTCATAAGCTTCATCTTCATTCATTGCCAGAACAGAAATATTCTCAACCAGAAAATCGCGCCACCATTGTGGATCATCAGCAATAACATATTTTGTCCCCAAAGTCAGAACAACAGGTACACTGTGTTTTTTCGCATATTCGATGGCTTTCATTGTCGCTTCTGGCATTGGTTCCCCAGGCTTGCAACGAACCAAATAAGCGGTTAATACCAAGGCTGAAGCTTCAGCGATAATCTGCTCAGGAATACTCTCCGGTTTTAGTTGGTTCATTTGTCCAGGACTAATGGCAAAAGTCCGTTCACCATTTTCTGTCACCAGCGTAAAACAGCGGCCAATTGCGCCGTCCACACCTTGTAAATAATTTAGATCAGTTCGACTAGAGGTGTTACATAAGTAGCGGTAAGCATAGCTGCCAATCTGAATGTTATTACACATCGCGCCCAGTAAAACGGAGCGATCATCAGCCAGCACTGAATAATTATGTAAAGTATTACCGATCGTGCCACCAGCAAATTCGTGGCTGATAAGATTGTTATCCGTCAGTTCTCTATACAAGGTTTCAGCTACATCATCTTCAATAACTAATGAATGTCCCTGGCTGAGGTGATAACGCCGGATAAAATCTTCGTCTACTTTCGCCTCAATATCCACTAATGTCTGATCGATACCAACAATATAAGCTCGGTTATTCTCACCATCCATCATTTCTTTAATTGGCTGGAGTAAAGGATCACGCAGACTGACAGGAAAATAGTGTTTTGATTTACGTTTACCAGGGAATTTCATATTTGATTAATGCTATAACGCCAAAAGATGCAGCATGTTAGCACAATAAAAACTGACAGGCAGCAAGTGTCATTGCAACACCGGCTGCCAGAAAGATTAAGCCACTTGCTGACGACTGCGCGCCACGTGACGAATCAGAACAAACATTACCGCCAGGATCAAACCGATAAAGGCACTGCCTACCAAGATAAGCAGACGTTTAGGCGAATCTTTCTTCGTTGGTTCATAAGGTGCCTGCATATATTTAAATGGCTGGAAGTTAACTTTATCTATTTTAAGTGATTTAAGTTCGTTTATATAGAACATGCGGTTACGTAAATCACCATCAATCAAGGATGGATCTTTGATCTCTTCTGTAATTTGCAGCTTACGTTGTAATGCATCAGCGCCCAAAGCAATGGAATAATCTGGATCGTCTTTGATCATTGCTCCTTCGCTGGAAATAGGCTTTTTAATTCCTGCTGAATTGGCGATAGATAATGAATATTTCAATCGCTCAATATTAGCTCTTTGTATATTTTGAACACGGTTCAAATCAACTGCATACAAACCTTCAGAGTAGGCAAGCTTCTGTTTAACCATATCTCTCAATTCACTTTCCAACCGCTCATGAACAACAGATGACACATACCCGATATAGCCATTTAGCAGGTTATATGCATCCTCAGCGGTTCCGGCACTGAAAGTCAGTTTAGTTTCACCATTTTCATCATCTTTTTCCACTTTTGAAGAAGATGAAATATTATTATTTACAATCTTTTCAATAAGTTTTCTTTTTGCAAGTGGTGAATGATCATCTGATTCAGCTATCAGATTTTTAAAATATTCTGTATTAATCAGATATTCTTCCCGTAAAACACGTGAATTAAAATTATTTAAAAAATTATTATACAGTAATGATGAAGTTACCGATGGTTGTAAACTTAAAACCTCAAATTTAGTCAGGATATTTTTAAGTGGCTGTATTTCTTCAAGTTGAGGTTGAATAACTGAAGCTGAACTAGTCCATTTTTGTGGCATAAAAAATGCCGTTGTAAAACCAATGACAGCAAAAATGATAGTAACAGCAATAATCAATAACTTTGATTGAAATAAAACAGAGAATAACTCAAACAAATCAATTTCATCGTCTTGTTTTGAATTATAATAATTAAAATATTCTTCACTAGAGTTAGGGCTTTTAATCGGTTTAATACTCATTATTTATGTCCAAATTCAAATATGACTGTTGCTAACTATTCTACAAAACATCATCCCACAGAGCCCTCAGTTTATATCCTGAAAAACCGGGCGAAACAGCTCGGATAGATAGACTCCCACATGAGAATATATCATTAAAGAGTCATTTAATCCTAATGATAGATTAATTGTATATACTATTCGTTTTGCTTCCAACAAGCCCGCTCACCAACGCTTCCAGCAGAAAAATATGATTACTATTGTCGTTAAGCGCAGGAATATATTCACATTTCTGCCCACCAGCATTAAGAAATATCTCTTTATTCTGCTGTTTTATCTCTTCCAACGTTTCCAGACAATCGGACGAAAAGCCGGGGCAAAGTACCTGAATATGCTTTATTCCCTGATCAGGTAATGATTTCATGGTTTGATTAGTGAATGGCGTCAACCAAGGTTCACGACCAAACCGCGACTGATAAGTCATCATTACCTGCTCTGCCGGATAGTTAATTGTCTGCTTTAGCAACCGGGTTGTTAACTCACACTGTTCAGAATAAATATCACCTGTATCAACAAAACGCCGTGGAATACTATGGTAGGAAAATAGTAGTCTGTCCGGTTTGCCATGTTCATGGAAACTCTGCTCAATAGTCTCTTTCAATGCAGAAATATAAGCAGGATGGTCAGCATAACTACGGATAAAGTGAATTCCAGGAATAGTGCGGTATTTCTGCAATACTTTGCTGACACCATCAAACACAGCCGCAGATGTAGAACAGGAATACTGAGGATAAAGCGGCAAGACAATCAATTGCTCAACACCCTGTTTGAGCAGATTGTCAATTGCCTGCTCAAGCGATGGAGAACCATAACTCATTCCCAATTCAACAGGAATTTCTGCCAGTTTTTTTGCCAACAATTTCTGCTGACGACGGCTATATACTAACAGAGGAGAACCTTCATCAGTCCAGATTTTCTGGTACAACTTTGCCACACGTGAAGAGCGGAAAGGCAAAATAACGCCATATAGTATTGGAATCCAGATAAACCTGGAAAAATCGACAACCCTTTTATCGCTCAGAAACTCAGCTAAGTAACGCTTTATAGCCACCGTTGTCGGCTCATCAGGAGTGCCAAGATTAACTAATAAAACGCCATATTTACCGCTGCTCATTATGCCGATTCCCTATTGTCTTCTCTGGTGAGAACCCTAACACAATAAAATACAGATGAAAATCATGTTTATCCATCAAGACAATAAATAAAAACCAACTGATTTACCTGAAATAGTAAAGAAATAATATCAGATAAGGCAGCTTACAAGCCGCCTTTTAAACATCACTAAGGTTGATTAATCCAGAATTTTGACTAATTCTTCACTAACTTCAGATACCTTGCGAGTACCATCAATTCTGAAATATTTAGTATCACCTGCTTCAGCTTCTTTCTGGTAATAAGATACCAAAGGAGCAGTCTGTTGATGATATTCAACTAAACGTTTACGCACGATATCTTCATGATCGTCTTTACGAATAGTCAGATCTTCACCGGTAACATCATCCTTATTTTCCACTGCCGGTGGATTAAATTTGAGGTGATAAACACGGCCAGATGGCGCATGTACACGGCGCCCAATGATACGTTCGATAATCAGTTCATCAGGAACATCGAATTCCAAGACATAATCAACATGAATGCCGGCCTCTTTCATTGCATCAGCCTGAGGAATGGTACGAGGGAACCCATCCAACAAGAAGCCATTGTGACAATCATCTTGTTTGATGCGCTCTTTTACCAAAGCAATAACCAGTTCATCAGTAACCAGCTTACCATTATCCATCAATTCTTTGGCTTTTAAGCCCAATTCTGTGCCAGCCTTAACCGCAGTGCGCAACATATCACCGGTAGAAATTTGAGGGATCCCATATTTCTCCATGATAAATTGCGCCTGAGTCCCTTTACCGGCGCCCGGAGCGCCCAGCAGAATAATACGCATTGCGTAAGTCCCCTTGCTAGTTAGTTTTTATATTTGTCAGAAAACGAGTCACCATACCATTTGGAATGGGGTTCGCTCAAGAAAACAGGGAAACGATTTCGTGATATTTTTTTGCAAAAAATAAACCACGCCCCATCTCACTATCAGAGGCGTGGTTTACAATCATTACCAAAAAATAATTAAATCAAGCTTTTTCAGACAGTAATAGCTGATTCATACGGCGAATAAACTGGTTTGGATCTTCCAATGTGCCACGTTCAGCAAATAATGCCTGATCGAGCAGCAGTTCAACCCAATCCGAGAATTGAGCTTCATCATTGATATCAGCAGCCAGTTTTACCAATTGATGATCAGGATTCAATTCAAAATTGTATTTAACGTCCGGCACTTGTTGACCAGCCGCAGCAAACAATTTCGCCATCTGAGTACTCATTTCATCCGCATTTGTTGTCACAATTGCCGGAGTATCTGTCAGACGGTGAGTCAATTTAACCTCTTTTACCCGGTCGCCAAGTAATGTTTTCACACGCTCAACAAACGGCTCCAGCTGTTTATCAATTTCTTCCTGTTCAGCTTTGTCTTCATCTGCCAGTTTATCCAGAGATTCATCAGCTTTACTGACTGACTGGAATTTCTTGCCATCAAACTCAGTAAGGTATCCCATCATCCATTCATCAATACGCTCTGACAGCAGCAAAACTTCAATACCTTTCTTACGGAACAGCTCCAGATGAGGGCTATTTTTCGCCGCAGCATAACTGTCCGCAGTGATGTAGTAAATCTTATCCTGACCTTCGGTCATCCTACTGACATATTCTTCCAAAGAAACTGTTTGCGCAGAACTGTCATTATGAGTAGAAGCAAAGCGCAACAATTTAGCGATAGCTTCTTTATTTGTATTATCCTCTGCCGGACCTTCTTTCATCACCAGACCAAACTGCTGCCAGAATTGCTGATATTTTTCTGCGTCATCTTTCGCCAGCTTATCCAGCATCTGCAATGCCCGTTTGGTCAACGCATTACGTAAATTACGGGTAATAGAATTATCTTGCAGAATTTCACGGGAAACGTTCAGCGGCAAATCATTGGAATCAATCAGGCCACGAACAAAACGCAAATAATTTGGCATAAACTGTTCTGCGTCATCCATGATAAACACGCGCTGGACATACAATTTCAGCCCGTGCTTATGCTCACGGTTCCACATATCCCACGGTGCCTGGGAGGGAATATAGAGCATACTGGTATATTCCTGTTTACCCTCTACGCGGTTATGGCTCCAGATCAACGGATCAGTAAAATCATGAGAAATATGTTTGTAGAACTCTTTATATTCTTCATCTGTAATTTCAGATTTACCACGAGTCCACAAGGCCTGAGCTTTATTAATCTTTTCCCAGGTTACTGTATCTTCTTCGCCCTCTTCTTCGCTCTTATTTTTAGTTTCAATTTCAACTGGCAGAGCAATATGGTCAGAGTATTTACTGATAACAGAACGCAAACGCCAGTCATTCAGGAAATCATCTTCCCCTGCACGTAAATGAAGGGTGATCTCTGTACCACGAGTTTCTTTTTCAATATCAGCGACAGTGTAATCGCCTTCACCAGCGGATTCCCAAAATACACCCTGATCAATTGAAGCACCGGCAGCACGGGTACGTACCGTGACTTTATCAGATACAATAAAGGCAGAGTAAAAACCAACACCAAATTGACCAATTAACTGGCTGTCTTTAGCCTGATCTGAACCAATAGACTCCAGGAAAGCTTTTGTTCCTGATTTAGCAATAGTGCCAAGATTGTCGATGACTTCATCACGGGTCATACCAATGCCATTATCACTGATCGTGATAGCTCTCTTTTCTTTATCAAGAGAGAGGCGAACGCGCAGTTCACCATCACCTTCATAAAGTTCTGGAGCAGATAATGCGCGGAAACGTAATTTGTCAGCCGCATCAGAAGCATTTGAGATTAACTCACGAAGGAAAATCTCTTTATTGGAATAAAGTGAATGGATCATTAATTGCAGAAGTTGTTTTACTTCAGACTGAAATCCACGGGTTTCCTGACCTTTCATACTCATTTGTTACCTCAATCTAAATCCAGTTCAGACAGATAAAATCAGACGATAGTATGCAGATGGGGATAAATAAGCCGGGTTTCAAGTTTGATTATTCAAAAGAGTATCAAATAATGCGAATAAGTTAGATATTTAAATAGGTTATAACCATAGCGGAATGAATTGAGAGGCGAGCGCCACATAAATGCAGCGCCTCAACGTCTTTACGATTTAATCTATACGGGGTATACAACCGTATTCTTTTCCAGCCAGATAAAACGGTAAGACATTGACAGAAAATCAATACGTAATCTTCTGCCGCCCAGCAAGTGAATGCGACAAAGTTGTACCATCTACCATTTCAAGCTCACCACCAACCGGTACACCATGAGCAATGCGGCTTGCTGTTACACCATACTGAACGCATATTTCTGCGATATAATTAGCCGTCGCCTCTCCCTCCACTGTCGGATTAGTCGCCAGAATCACCTCTGAAATCTCTTCTGTAGAGAGACGGTCTTCAAGACGATCCAAACCAATATCCATCGGGCCAATGCCATCCAATGGAGATAGATGCCCCATCAGCACAAAGTAGCGCCCGGCAAACTGCCCAGTTTGTTCAATAGCATGAATGTCCGCAGGGCTTTCAACCACACAAATCTGGTCATTTTGCTGACGGCGTGGATTAGCGCAGATCGTGCACTGCTCCTGCTCGGTAAAAGTCCGGCAATATTTACAGTGTCCAATTTCCGACATCGCCCTTGTCAAGGCCTGAGCCAAACGCATTCCACCACTGCGATCACGCTGTAACAGATGAAAAGCCATCCGCTGCGCAGATTTGGGGCCAACTCCTGGCAAGCAGCGTAATGCTTCCATCAAGGATTCAAGGAGAGGACTGGTTTGCATCAGAATGGCATCTTAAAACCTGGTGGCAGTTGCATTCCGCTGGAAACACTCGCCATTTTCTCTTTCTGAGTTTCTTCAATACGGCGGGCTGCGTCATTGAATGCAGCCGCAATCAGGTCTTCCAGCATCTCTTTGTCATCTTCCATCAGGCTTGGATCAATCTCAACACGACGGCAATTATGAGCACCATTGATAGTCACTTTAACCAGACCTGCGCCAGATTCACCTGTCACTTCCAGATTGGCAATCTCTTCCTGCATTTTCTGCATCTTGTCCTGCATTTGTTGGGCTTGTTTCATCAAATTGCCCAAACCACCTTTACCAAACATAGTTTTCTCTCTTCGCTATGGCTACATCGTACAACAGGTACAGATTGCAGCGCGGTTAGACCGGCCGGATACTCTCTTCATCCAGTGCAGCATCAAATACCTGCCGCAATGTCTGAATCGTCTTATCCGCAATAATTGATTGGCGAGCTTGTGCCAATTTTTCTTCATAAATGGCTTGTCGCCACTCCAGTGGAGTTTTCTCCTCCGGATTATCATCTTCAATAATGCTGAATTCAATCGTCACACCGTACAACTCGCTTAAAGCCTCCGCTAATGATTTTTGTGCAAAAGCGGAATTAAGATGACGCTGATTCGAACGCAGGTGTAAACAGATATTATTAACACTAATCTGCTCTTTAAACGCATTTAATGCTAATTGTTGCACCAGTTTAGGAATTTTAAGTTTATCAACTTCCGCAGCCCATGCATCTCTTTGTTTGGACTCTTCAGCTAATTTTTCTGCCAGCTCCTGCGTTTTTTCATGCTCCAGAGCCGTCCTTAAAGCCTTTGGCGTAGCGACATGGGTTTCTGGTTTTTCTTCAATATTCTTGGCTCGCCAACGGTAAGCCTCTTTTTTCTCAGGTTTTTCTTCCTGTATTTTATTAGCTATTGATGACTGAGGTCGCTGCCCTGACACTGCGGCAATCCGTTCCAGTGCCGAGGTTGCCGGCCTCGCCTTAACAGACGTAGCCGGTTTAGGCTTTTTTGGTGGCGTTTGCTCTTGTTGCCGGGATAACACACTCCTTGCTTTCAGCAACTGCGCTGTCGGGCTTGATGCAAGTGCCTGAGGTATCTGAGGTTCTGGCTGAGAAACGCTGTCCACCGGTACTGGCTCATCAATAGGGTAAGCGGATGGCGTATTGCCCTGATTATGTTGCGGCTGTGCTGCAACTGATGGGATAGCCGCAGGATGTCCATGCACAACCGGTGCAGCAACCTCTTCAATGACTGTTTTTGGATGAAATGCCAAAGCCCTGAACAGCGCCATTTCAACACCCATCCTGCGTTCCGGTGCATACGGCAAGTCTCTACGACCAATCAATAGAGTTTGATAATAAAGTTGCAAATCTTCCGGTGAAATTGCTTTTGCCAATATTCGCAAACGGCCTTCAATTGAAGAGGAAGCGATTTCTGATTGAGAAGGTAATAGTTGGATCATTGCAATACGATGCAATAATGAAAGAATCTCTACCAACAAATTCTCCCAATCAGCCCCCCGTGAAGCAGCTTGTTCCACCAACGCCATAACCTGTTGACCGTCAGCCCGAATCAATGATTCTATAATTGATAACGGCTGTTCATCATCCAACGTTCCCAACATCAAGCTGACTATTTCAGTTGTTACCTGTCCTTGTCCCATCGCGATAGCCTGATCTGTCAGACTCAAAGCATCACGCATACTGCCATCAGCCGCACGAGCCAGAAGCTGACGGGCACGGCTGTCACTCTCCAGATGTTCAGCTTTAAGAATATGTTCGAGCTGATCGCTTATCTGATCAACATTCAGCGCTTTGAGGTGAAACTGCAAACAGCGGGAAAGGATAGTTACCGGTAATTTTTGCGGATCAGTGGTTGCCAGTAGAAATTTCACATGCTCAGGTGGCTCTTCCAGCGTTTTCAATAATGCATTGAAGCTGTGGCGGGAAAGCATATGCACTTCATCAATCAGGTAGACTTTGAAACGCCCACGAGCTGGAGCATATTGTACGTTATCTAGCAATTCGCGCGTATCTTCAACTTTAGTACGAGAAGCTGCATCAATCTCAATGAGATCGACAAATCGCCCTTGTTCAATTTCAAGGCAATTAGCACATTTACCACAAGGCTTATCAGTAATACCTATTTCGCAATTTAACCCTTTGGCAAACAAACGGGCAATCGTCGTTTTCCCGACACCTCTGGTACCGGAAAATAGGTAGGCATGATGGAGCCGGCCATGGGAAAGACCATTAGCCAGCGCAGTCAAGACATATTCCTGACCAATCACATCAGAAAATATTTGTGGACGCCACTTACGGGCAAGTACCTGATAGCTCATTGATACCGGGAAAATTGAATATAATTGGGTACCATGCTAACACAGCCCCACTACAGACAGCGAGGCCGATATATCAGTAATACGAAAATAAGCAGATTAATGACCAGGGAATTCCAGTAGAGTGAAGCTGTTCACGCCTTGTTTTTGCAGGCGTTCACTCCCCCCCAAATCAGGTAGACCAATAACAAAGGCAGCTTCAAAAACTTCACCATCTAAATGACGAATTAAGCGAACAGTTGCCTCAATAGTGCCACCCGTTGCCAGCAAATCATCAATAACCAACACCTTATCACCTTCTTTAATGCTGTCCTTATGTATTTCCAGTGTATCGGTGCCATACTCTAAATCGTAAGTTTCACTCAATGTTTCACGAGGTAATTTGCCTGCTTTACGGACAGGGATAAAACCAACACCGAGACGCAATGCAACTGGCGCTCCGAATAGGAAGCCACGCGCCTCAGTGCCAACAATTTTTGTGATGCCTTTGTCCTGATATCGCTCTACCAGAAGATTAATTGTTGCCTGGTAGGCAAGAGGAGTGTCCAATAAGGTCGTGATATCACGAAAAAGAACCCCCAGTTTAGGATGATCAGGAATAGTTTCAATACTGTCTTTAATAAATTGCAGTTGCTGCGCGTTTGCGGTCATAATCGGTGCCGGTAAGTAGAACACGAGAGTGCTAAAATCTATGCAAACTGATAAAAAAAAGCAACCGATGAACATGCATCAACCTATTTTTTATCGTTTCTGGTTAATTCTTCTTCACAAAACATAACCATTGTAGGGTATAAATGAGTACGCAACCGTTATTAAATTTACTCGAAAAACAAGTCAATATACTGGCGGAAGAGCTCACACCTTTGGCAGACATCCCATTTTTTACTGCCCGGTTTGATCAAACTTTATTTAACCGGCGCAGCGATAAACTCCGTGGTTATCTGCAAGAAGTCAGACATAACATGGAACAACTCAAAGAGTGTGTTCAAGATAACCGAACGGAACAAGTCGCATTTCTGACCGAGCGTTTAGTTGCTCAAATGGAAGCATTAAAGCGTGAATTGTCTACTCAATCACTGCGAAAAAAAGAGAGCAGATTCGAACATAAACAACAAGCTACTGACCTGTATCACAAACTGGCTGAACATCAGGATTATGAGCGCCGTCTGCTCGCAATGATCAATGATCGAGAGCTAAGATTGAATCAACAAACTACACTGAGTAATCAACAAAAAATACAGAAAGAAATCGCAGCATTAGCCGGAAGGCTAGCACGTTGCCGCCAATCTCTGACGCGAATTGAAAAATCAATCGAATATAAAGAGAACATGGATTAACGACTCAGATGAGGAAGTTTTATGTCAGTCGAACACGCACCACCTGAAGTTCAGCTTGCTGTTGATCTGATCTATCTGTTGGAATGCAATGAAATTGCGCCCGAAATTGCACTCGCTGCACTGGAAATAGTCAAACACGACTATCAAGCTAAGTTAGCGAAGCAGTCACAATCTACGAAGGAATATTGAGCGATTTATTACAAACACCTCGTAGATACTTTGTCGATACTGTAAAAGATCTACATTAGTTAGTCTTAGAATTTGCTCTCACGCACTCGATCAGCCTTTGCAAAATGGCTTGATGTCGTCATTCATTCTTTCCATTGCTGAGTTTAAGAAACGTTGAAGCATAATCGTCCGCAGCGATTCGAGTGCAAAGCTGCTCCCATTCACAGCCTACACAGGCAGCTCTTACGATCCTGCGGTTAAAAGCCCATCTAGCTTGTTTTAAATAGGTTTCGTCGAGCCTCAGTGTATGACCTACTTCAACTGGTCGGCCCATCAGAGCACCAACAGCCTCCAAAGCATGACTATCCCGGATAATAACGCTCTTTCCCAAACAATGAGGCTCATCTTCTCCAAGCAAAGGAGCACAGATGTCGTCCGGTCCTTCCACAATCAGAATATCTTCGTTCTGAATTCGAGGAATAATCTTATTGTAGTTTTCAATAAAGCCGGGGGAATATCCATTGCCCGCATAGGTAAGAATACACAAGAGGTGATGCCCCCTCAGAGATATTGTCATTGTTGCGTTCCTGAGTGTGGAGTGCAGCCAAGTGTTGTATTATTATACAATTAATGTTATATGATTGACACTGACCTTCAATAGATCAATTTTTCTAATATAAAATGGGCTAGGAATCGGCAATTATGTCGTCAAGGTGGGCATCAAACGAGCTTGTCAAATTATCATCAGAAAGCTTGCAGGCAATCATGGATAACAAGATTCCGGCGGTAATGATAGATAATTTCGCAACTACAGAGGAATCAGTACAGCTTTCTGCGGCAATACTGAGCATGAAGGCAAAACAATATGAATTCGGAAAGCCAGGATTTTATTTGGGAAATCCACTCACTCATTATCGTGATCGCCCAAAAGAAGAATATTTTGCTCAAGTTGTCGCCGCTGAACAAGAACGCGCTCATGTGATCAATCAAGCTTTTGATCCGGTTGATAGGTTCATACGACGCATCAATCACGATACAAATTTCAGCATTTCGATCGCGCAAGAACCAGGGCTTGGCCCCTATTTTGCCGGTATCGTTCGTATTATCTCTGGTGGTTCAGATCTGCATGTGGACTACGCCCCCACTTTTGCAAAAGGAAATTTGGCCATTGGTGATGTATCAACGCAACTCGCCTGGAACCTCTATGTTTTGTCTCCCTCACAAGGAGGGGAAACAGTAATCTATAATCAACCATTCAAGAGTACTATCGTTGATAAAACATATAAGCCATATGATAGTTCGCTATTGGCTGATTGCGAATTTTTCACTTTCCGACCTCAAGTTGGTTCTGTCGTCATTTTTAACACCTGTAATCCTCACATCGTCCTGCCTGCGAACGGCAATCGGATTGCAACCGGCTCCTTCATCGGTCTGTTAAATGAGAAAAATCTGATCTTATGGTCGTGATATATTTCAATAAGGTGCTTGGAATCTGAGCATGAAGATCGCTTTTTCTTACTCTACCGTTGTTCTATATGTTGTGACGATCATCACGGGGGGAACATCCTGGTATGCAGCAAAACTGCAATTAACTGATGTTTCACCGGTAATATCCCTGATTTACCGTTTTGGATGTGCGTCGGTATTGTTACTTCTGATTACCGCTATTTCACGGGAGAGACTCACATATACCTGGCGTGAACACCTCTCTTTCGCTGCACTTGGCGCGTTCGGGTTCGCTGTCGCATTCTTACTGATTTACAAGGCTGCGGCTTTAATCACCACCGGACTAATCGCCCTTACCTATTCTTCGGTCATATTATTCAACTCTGTCAATGCAATTCTCTTCCTACGGCAATCAATTTCATGGTCAGTTCTAGTAGGTGCTATGGCCGGTCTGACTGGGATAATTTTGGTCTTCAGCCCGGAGTTTTTAAATAATGAATGGAATTGGACGGGATTTGGTTACGCTATCGCAGCAACTCTCGCATTCTCATTCGCCAACATTTCCGCAGTTCAGTTACAGAGAAAGGGGGTCACGGTTCTCCCAATGACAGGTATTTCTATGGGATATGGCGCCGTATTCTTGTTCAGTTATGCCTTTTTAACCAAACAAACGTTTGACTTTGATCTATCTCCAACCTACGTAACATCTCTGTTCTATTTAATCCTGTTTCCTTCGGTAATTGGGTATACAACATATTTCGCCGTCGTCGGTCGTTTGGGTGCAGAACGAGGAGCCTATACAATGCTTCTCGTTCCGCTTGTAGCCTTAGCAATCTCCAGTGTCACAGAGGGCTATCGTCCAACCATTTGGGCCATCATCGGTACAACCATGATACTTGGCGGCAACTATTGGGTGATCACCGCCAAGTATCAGCCCACCGTAAAGACTGACACCTAAGAACGTGGTTCAAGAGTCGGGTAAGCCCGACGAACAGTTTTCGCAATTAAAATAACCAGTACGATTTTGATAATATCCCCCGGCATGAACCCAATCGAACCTATGGCTGCTTGCCAAAAGCTGATTTTGGCAAATGCTGCAACCCACGGAAGACCGATCGCGTAAACAATCACAATGCCACCAAAGACAAGAAATACAGCTTCTTTAAAGGCATTTAGCTTTATAAGATTCCACTCATACAAATAGCCGATAACAAAAGCTGCAATCGGCCATGCCAAAACAAAGCCGCCGCTTGGACTGAAAAATACCCCCAATCCCCCCATACCTCCAGCCATTACCGGTAATCCAACTGCAACAAGAACACAAAAGAGCAACAATGCCAGCCCACCCCGTTTCGCACCAGCAATAGCGCCGGCAAGCATTGCTCCCATTGATTGTGCTGTTATCGGAACACCCACAACGGGAAGTGCCAGTGGTGGGAATAAACCCAGTGCTGCCGTTAGCGCGGCAAATAGTGCTATATAAACAATATCTTTCGTGGACATTTAATCCCCCTTTTTTCGATAAAGCCACAAACCAGGCTTTATTTGCTGCTCGATTTCTTTCTCTCAAACCCTGGATCGTAGGACCGGGCTTCAATAGCAGCAGAAATATCGTCTGCCATTTTGAGAGTTCGCACGATAACGGGAACGGCTATTGCTATGACACTCTTATCGAGACCTCTTGCTTTCTGCGCCTCCCGGACTTCTTCTGTAATTGACACGAGAACAGGGATAAACCGCAAAGCAAGCGATAGAGCCAAACTCACTTTTCCTGGATTGATTCTAAAATAGTACAACCACCAAAGCCCCTTTTCCAATGCGTAGATCATGTCAGAGGAACGAGTAGTAAGGGTGACAAGCGAGGCTAACAGCAAGAGTGAGGCAAGGCGAACTACCACAAGTACACCTATTGTCCAGTGATGTAGAAGCGCTTGGACTATAAAAATAAGCGCGAAGATCCACATCGCCGGTCGTAACTGTGCCCAGACAGTTCTTAATGAGATTCTGGCTAACAAGTATAAAAGTACGATACCTGCCAACGCTGCAATAGAAAGATCGATACGCGGAACGATAAAGAGTAATGTTCCCAGAATGAGCAAAGAAATAATTTTGAATCCAGGACTCACTCGATGCACAAATGATGAACCAGGTTCATAACCAGACAGGCTCATGACATCATCCTTACATATTCAGGAATAGCCACAGAGGGAATGTCATCGACAACCACTTGGCCATCATCAAAAACGAGCACGCGGTCAAACCCCGCCAAAAACTCAAGGTCATGAGAAACTACGATCACAGTTTGAGATAATTTATCGATTGCTTCAGCAACACGGCGCTTGTTTCGTAAATCCAGTAAAGTCGTAGGCTCATCGAAAATGATGTAAGCGGGCTCCATCACGAGAACACCAGAAATTGCAAGGAGTTGTTTCTGGCCGCCACTTAAAAGATGGGCTGGATGCTCCCTAAATTCAAGTAAGCCATATCGTGAAAGCGCCTCTTGCGTTCTTTGTTGAATTATTTCCTTGGTAAAACCGAGATTTTTCATTCCAAAGGCCAAATCTTCTTCAACAACTGGAAAAACAATCTGATTGTCAGGATTTTGGAATACAAAACCAACCTTGCGCCGGATTGCTTTACCCTCCGTTCTGGTGTTCAGCCCATCCACCAAAACATCACCACATTTCGGTACCAACAATCCATTAAGAAGACGCGCAAATGTGCTCTTGCCGCAACCATTGCTACCTATGATGGCAATTCGCTTTTCCTTCAGCTGCAAATTTAGCTCTTTCAATACCACACGCTCACCATAAGCATGTGTTACATTTCGTATTTCCAGCATAGGTGGTTATCCCTCAACAATTGTGACCAGCTATATAACACGGTACCAACTCAGCACTCTATCTGACTGCAAAATCCGTAGGACAAATTCAACCAACGCACTGACTTCAATACTTTAAAACAACACAACTCATTGATATTAAATAATTTAATCCACTTACACTGAATTTAAATAATACATTTTACTTAGACAAAATCTTCAAAATTTGCTTTAAGTTATAGTTTTTTGGTCACTATCCTACAAGGCCAGCAACAACAATATTCGATATTAGAAACAATTTCGGCCCAGTTCCTAAACTTTATTCCTTGTATATATGAAGTAGATAAACAAAAGAGCATAAGATAATGACTTTTAACCATTACCCGCATTGTTAGCAATTACCAAAATAGAATTTAACTCTATTATTCTGGTTTTTCATTTTTCTGTGATTTTCATATGCTCACTACATTTAAGCATATCAATAAAACTATCCACTAACGATTCCGCTTCTTTCTGAATATCAAAACTATCTGGTGCAAATAACCAATTCTCCAGCAAACCCGTTATCAATCCTCTCAGCATGATAGCAGCTCGCCGCAGATTAAGATTATAAGGAAGCTGACCTGATGCAATACAGCCGGAAAGTGACTCTTCAATACGAACATAGTCTGCAACACACAGCTCTTGACGAACTGCCACCAAAGCAGACATTTCACCAACAAACTCACATTTGTGGAAAAAAATCTCCATCAATAGCCGGTTCTTCGGGTCGTCAACGACCGATGTCAGGATATGAATTATTAAAGTTCTTAAAATCAGGAGTGGATTATTAGGATATTTTCCTTGATACTCTTTTTCTAATTGGTCAATCTTGGAATCTGTTATTCTACAAGCTTCGGAAAACAGGTCTACTTTATTTTTAAAGTGCCAGTAGATTGCACCTCGGGTTACTCCAGCCGTTGTGGCAATATCTGTCAGTGAAGTAGCAGAGACACCGCGCTCAGAAAACTCTTTTATAGCTGCGTCTATAATCTGTTGCCGGGTCTCCTCAGCCTGTTGTTTAGTTTTTCGTGCCATATACTCTGTTTTTAACCTGAAGCTGATTTACATACATTCATGTATGTTTGTATTATAGCATGCTGCTATTAATGGAGTAGCGGTTTTACGAATTGAAAGGTCAACATCTAAAAATATTGAGGTTTACTTATGCGAATAAACAGGGGAGTTTTGCCTCTGGCTACAGTACTGGTACTCTCAGGCAGCTTAGCTCTTTCAGGATGTAACGACAAAGACTCTCAGCAAGTTGCTGAAAATCAACAAGCCCCTGAAGTCGGTATCGTGACGCTGAAAACTGAACCTCTGATGGTCACAACTGAACTGCCAGGCCGAACATCAGCCTTCCGTATTGCAGAGGTTCGTCCACAAGTAGGTGGCATAATTCTGAAACGAAACTACAAAGAAGGAAGTGATGTAAAAGAGGGGACTTCTTTATACCAGATAGATCCAGCGACTTACCAAGCTGCCTATGACAGTGCTAAAGCTGATTTGGCTAAAGCTCAGGCTAATGCAGAGATAGCACGCCTGACAGTGAACCGCTATAAGCCACTGTTAGGTACAAACTATGTCAGTCAGCAGGAGTTTGACAAGGCCAGTGCTGACTCTGCACAAGCGAATGCTGCCGTACAAGCGGCAAAAGCGGCTGTAGAAACTGCCCGTATTAATTTGGCATACACCAAAGTTACGGCACCGATTAGCGGTCGTTCCGGCAAATCGACTATCACTGAAGGCGCTTTGGTTTCTGTTGGTCAACCAACAGCACTGACAACGGTTCAACAGTTGGATCCAATTTATGTGGATGTCACTCAGTCAAGTGATGACTATCTGCGTCTTAAAAATGAAATCACCAGAGGTATTGTACAGAAAGAAGGTAGTAAAGCTAAAGTTCACCTGGTTATGGAAGATGGTAAAAATTATAGTGAAACAGGCTATCTGGAATTCTCCGATATCACTGTAAATGAAACAACGGGTTCTATCACCATCCGTGCAATATTCCCTAACCCAAATGAAAAATTACTACCAGGTATGTTTGTTCGCGCAAAACTGGAAGACGGTATTCGTCGGGATTCAATACTGGTTCCTCAGCAAGGAATTACCCGCACACCTCGTGGCGAAGCTACTGTCATGGTGGTCGGTAAAGACGAAAAAGTCGAAACACGCGTTATCACGGCAAACCAAGCTATTGGCGACAAATGGCTGGTAACTTCCGGTCTGAAAACCGGTGATCGGGTTATCGTTACTGGTTTGCAAAAAATTCAACCTGGCATACCAGTTAAAGCAGAAGAAGTGGATTTAAATGCAAAACCTGCTACGAACCAAGCTGAGCCTGCAAAAAAGTCTTAATTAAGGAGTCGGTGATTCATGCCTAAGTTTTTTATAGATCGGCCAATCTTTGCATGGGTAATCGCAATTATTACCATGCTGGCTGGGCTGCTGGCAATTATGAAATTACCCGTGGCGCAGTACCCTACTATCGCACCACCGGCGATTTCTATCTCCGCAACTTATCCCGGCGCAGATGCCACGACTGTGCAAAACACAGTTACTCAGGTTATCGAACAGAATATGAATGGTATCGATAATCTGGTTTATATGTCTTCCGACAGTGACTCTGCTGGCAACATGAATATCACGCTAACCTTTGAAGCGGGTACTAATCCTGACATTGCACAGGTACAGGTACAGAACAAGCTGCAACTGGCTATGCCTCTGTTACCACAAGAAGTACAGCAGCAAGGGATACATGTGGATAAGTCCACAAGTTCTTTCCTAATGGTTGCAGGGTTCATTTCTGAAGATGGATCCATGTCACAGGAGGATATCGCTGACTATGTTGGCGCAAACGTCAAAGACCCATTGAGCCGTGTAACTGGTGTAGGTGATTCAATGCTGTTTGGTAACCAATATGCAATGCGCATTTGGTTGAATCCTGACAAGCTCGTTGACTACAAAATGACGACTCTGGATGTAATAAATGCAATCAAAGCACAAAATAATCAAATAGCCGCCGGTCAGTTAGGGGGAACCCCTCCCGTTCCAGGTCAACGGTTGAATGCTTCGATTATTGCCCAAACACGTCTGACTTCACCGGAAGAGTTCAGCAATATTCTTCTGCGCGTTAATACTGATGGTTCTCAGATCCGTCTGAAAGATGTGGCAAAAGTGGAGTTAGGGGCAGAAAGTTACAATATCATTGCCCGCTTTAACGGTAAACCAGCTGCTGGTGTCGGTGTCAAACTGGCAACAGGTGCTAACGCTCTGAATACGTCAAAAGCAGTAAAAGAAGCGCTAAAAAATATGGAGCCTTTCTTCCCGCATGGGCTGAAAATCGTCTATCCATATGACACCACACCATTCGTTAAAATCTCTATTAACGAAGTAGTGAAAACACTGGTTGAAGCAATTATGCTGGTGTTCGTGGTCATGTACCTATTCCTACAAAACTTCCGAGCAACACTTATTCCAACTATTGCGGTTCCAGTCGTACTACTCGGAACATTTGCAATACTCGCCACATTTGGTTATTCAATAAATACATTAACTATGTTTGCCATGGTTCTCGCGATTGGCTTACTGGTAGATGATGCCATTGTTGTGGTGGAAAACGTTGAACGTGTTATGCAGGAAGAGGGTCTATCGCCGAAAGAAGCAACCAGGAAATCGATGGGGCAAATCCAAAGCGCCCTTGTTGGTATTGCCATGGTGCTGTCTGCTGTATTTGTTCCAATGGCCTTCTTCGGCGGTTCAACCGGTGCGATTTACCGTCAATTCTCAATCACCATCGTATCTGCAATGGTACTATCTGTACTGGTAGCATTAATCCTGACACCTGCTCTGTGTGCCACCATGTTGAAACCCATTGCTAAAGGCAGCCACGGTAAACAGACCGGGATCTTTGGCTGGTTTAATCGCATGTTTGATAAAAGTACCCACCACTATACTGACAGTATCGGCCGTATTCTGCGCAATACAGGCCGCTATCTGGTGATTTATGTATTGCTGGTTGCTGGTATGGCTGTCATGTTCACTCGTCTGCCATCCTCCTTCCTTCCTGAAGAAGATCAAGGGGTATTGCTGACAATGGTTCAATTACCTTCAGGTGCAACACAGGAACAGACACAGAAAGTTCTGGATAAAATAAGTGACTACTTCAATACAGAAGAAAAAGATCTTGTGGTTTCTGTATTTACAGTAAGTGGCTTTGGTTTCAGTGGTCAGGGGCAAAACACCGGTCTGGCATTTATAAGCCTGAAAGACTGGAGTGAGCGCTCTGATGCAGAGAACAAAGTACCTGCCATTGTTACCAGGGCAAGTGCTCACTTCCAGAAAATCAAAGAAGGTATGGTTTTTGCCTTTAACATTCCAGCAATTGTAGAGTTAGGTTCAGCAACTGGTTTTGATTTTGAATTAATTGACAAAGCGAACCTTGGGCATAACAAACTGACCGAAGCACGTAACCAATTGCTTGGCATGATACAAAAACATCCAGATATGTTAGTAGGTGTTCGCCCTAATGGCCAGGAAGATACCCCTCAGTATCGGATTAGGATTGATCAGGAAAAGGCAGAAGCTTTAGGTGTTTCCATCTCTGATATCAACTCGACACTAAGCACGATGTTTGGTGGCAACTATGTGAACGACTTTATCGACCGTGGTCGTGTCAAAAAAGTTTATGTTCAATCAGAAGCACCTTATCGTATGCTGCCAGGTGATATCTACAAACTGTATGTCCGTAACAAACAGGGTGAAATGGTTCCATTATCTGCCTTTGCAGATATGTCTAAAGAACCATGGACCTATGGCTCGCCACGTTTGGAACGTTATAATGGTTTGCCATCAATGGAAATTCTGGGTGAAGCAGCTCCAGGTAAAAGTACCGGTGATGCAATGGCTCTGATGGAAGAATTAGCATCCCAGTTACCAAATGGAATCGGTTTCGACTGGACAGGCATGTCTTATCAGGAACGCCTGTCAGGTAATCAGGCACCTGCTCTTTATGCACTGTCATTGATAGTGGTATTCCTCTGTCTGGCTGCACTGTATGAAAGCTGGTCAATTCCATTCTCAGTTATGCTGGTAGTACCACTGGGTATCATTGGAGCCTTGTTAGCAACAACATTCCGAGGCTTGGATAACGATGTTTACTTTAAAGTCGGCTTGTTGACTACCATCGGCTTATCGGCAAAGAACGCAATCTTAATCGTTGAGTTCGCTAAAGACCTGATGGAAAAAGAAGGAAAAGGGTTGATAGAAGCTACTCTAGATGCCGTAAGAATGCGTCTTCGCCCAATCCTAATGACATCACTGGCATTTATGCTGGGTGTTATCCCTCTGGTACTGAGTAATGGTGCAGGTTCCGGCTCTCAAAACGCAGTAGGTACTGGGGTATTGGGCGGAATGATTGCAGCAACCTCGCTGGCTATCTTTTTCGTACCTGTGTTTTTTGTCGTTATCAAACGACGTTTTAGTAAGAAAGCGGAGGAGATTGAACCTGCGTCAGAATCTCACTAATCACTAATGCAACTAAACAATAATCAAAAAAGGCCGTTAAAACGGCCTTCTTAAATATAATAGTTGTCTGCATCAGGCAAGATTCCGATCATTAATCTACCTGCTGAACTCTTACATAAATTCGTTTAAATTTAATTAAAATTACCACTTATGAGTAAAAAATATCTTTAAAAATCCAAGCATTACTGACTTTAATAAAATTAACGGGAAAATTGTTGGACAAAAGCTGCTTTATCTTTTTTTACACTAAATGACAAAAAACAATACCAGCACATAGTGACTTATGTAATAATGATGTTATATTCATTGATTATTGTAGCCATCAGGCTATAATCTGCTGTTACCGGTATCTGAGGATAATACTGTTTTATATAAGCCCACATATTTACTCGCATATACCAGTCATATTTATAGTTTATTACGTTAAGGTATGAGTTTTTGTTTAAGGGGCGATTCTGCTTTACTAAAAGCAAATCAGGGTTTCCTGTAAAAAAGATAAATAATCCCAAAGAACGATTATAGACACATAATAATAATCTCTCGAAAAAAAATTTCTATAATACGTGCATATGTTTAGTGTTTGACTCAAATTAAGTAATACCATACATATACGGGAGAGATACATAACATGGATAAATATTCACTAGGATGACATGACATTGCTGAATTAAAATGCTGATGTGAGAATCTAAGGCAAGAAGCACATCTAGTGACAGAGTACATTGAGACTGGTTGTGTAAATAATTCTTACGTCTCAGAATAATTTAAAGCTAAATGAATTGATTGAGTACATATCAATTTTAGTTTAGCACTTTAAAATAAAATATTCTGATGATTTCGACCTTCTCACTTGAATTGATAAATTTTTTTGATAATACATATACTTATACTTTGTTTGGAAGCGAATGAGATTAGCTTTTATAAACTTACGGAATGGTAAAAAACTAATGAATGTTTAACCAGTATTCTGTTACACGATTTAAATTGCTCCCTGAGCAAAATTTGATTGAATATTTTACTAAATAATTTTTTATATATCTTAAATAAGAAAGGCGACTATGACTAAAACTGATTATCTGATGCGTTTAAGAAAATGCACCACAATTGATACACTGGAACGTGTGATTGAAAAGAACAAATATGAACTTTCAGGAGACGAACTTGAACTATTCTACTCTGCTGCGGATCACCGACTAGCTGAGCTGACCATGAATAAACTGTATGACAGAATTCCACCTTCTGTGTGGAAATACGTTCGCTAAAATAGTTTTCATCAGGTAGAAAGTGATCCGGGCCGGTAAAGTGCTATCGGCTTATTGGATTATTAATAATTGGTGAGGGCTCTGCCAGCGACATCCCGGCACACACATCCCCTGCTATGGCTGCTTCCTTCCGGACCTGACCAAGTTAACAAGTTAGCGTTGCGGGAGAACCAACAGAGCCCCCATTGACGTGTTGCTTTAACTTCAAAGCCGCGCCATTATCATTCATACCTATCTAAATAGCAAGACAAGCAAATCCGAATGATGTTTTATTGCACATTACGAGTAAATACACAAGGAAATGTATTATCTAACCGCTTTCAACGTAATTTCGATATCTTTAGTCTGCCCATTATTAATCACCTCATATGCAGTATCTGTAACAAACATCAAACGATTATGCAGCGAAACAGAAGCACTGACGACAATACGTGCATATGGCTTAATTTCGTTTTGCCGGTAAGGCAGAACAAAATGGAAAGGTGATTGTTTCCCACCCAAACGTTCTACCTTCTTAGACAGAGTAACTGAAGGTGCATCAGCCAAAGATATATCAGATAAAGTTACTGTCAGAACTGCATCCGCTGGCAACGCAATACGCTGCAATATATTAATATTGCCTTCAACAAAAGAGCGTTCTACCGGATTTTCAATCGCTTCCACCTGAGTATCTACTATTTCAGGGCCTTTACCATTACACCCAACCAAAGCAACCGCCAGTAATACGCTAGCAGGGATCTGCCATAATTTCATACACACTCCTCCACTATTAACTAATCTATATAAATAATAAAATAAATTGAAATATCAAACCGTTAAATCTAAACCGTCTGGATTATAGATTAAAAATTTGAATATAAAACTTCAATTAATCTCATATTCTTTGTTGCACGACTATCAGGACTTAAAACATTTACAATTTAGTTATTTATTTATCATCTATTAATGGGACAATAATCATCTCTTGTACTCTCTGATAACCAGATAGAAAACAAAGGCATATTATGAGCAAGTCATTAAAGAATCTGATAAATTTGATGAACTTAGAAAAAATTGAGGAAGGTATTTACCGGGGGCAAAGTAAAGATTTGGGCTTTCCTCAGGTTTTCGGGGGACAAGTGATTGGTCAGGCACTTTATGCTGCCAAACAAACCGTTGTTGATGACCGGATGAGCAACTCTTTCCATAGCTATTTTTTACGTCCCGGTGACAGTAACAAACCCATCGTCTATGATGTTGAAATCCTGCGCGACGGGGGCAGCTTCAGTGCCCGGCGAGTCAGTGCGATTCAGAATGGTAAGCCTATCTTTTATATGACCGCCTCATTCCAAAGTCATGAAGAAAGTTTTGAACACCAGAATATAATGCCGGATGTCCCCTATCCAGAAGAACTTATCCCTCAGGACGAAATTGTGAAAAAAATGTCGCATCTACTGCCGCAGAAAATGCAGAATATTTTTCTCCGCCCCTGCCCGTTGGAAATGAGACCAGTAAAATATTACAGCCCATTCAATTGCCCACCAGAAGAACCAGTACGCTATGTTTGGTTCCGCAGTAATGGCGATATGCCCGCAGATCCTTTTATGCATCAATATCTACTCGGCTATGCTTCTGATTTTAACTTCCTGCCAACAGCGCTACAGCCACATGGTGTTGGGTTCCTTGAGAAAAATATTCAGATAGCAACTATCGACCACTCTATGTGGTTCCACCGCCCATTTAAACTAGACGACTGGTTACTCTATGCTATAGATAGTCCATCAGCTTCTGGTGCCCGTGGTTTTGTTCGTGGACAGATTTATAATCATCAAGGTGTACTTGTTGCTTCCACTGTACAAGAAGGACTAATTAGGAAACGGAACAGATAAAATAATAAGGGCAGCCAATAAGAAGCCAACATCACACTCTTATTGGTCTTATTGCTGCCTGTTTATATCACAGATTAATTATAAGCACTCTCTCCATGAGAATTAATATCCAGACCTTCTCTTTCAATTTCAACAGTAACCCTCAGCCCTACCAGCAGATCGGCTATTTTGAAAGCAATAAAAGAAACAATTACTGACCACACCACACAGATAAATATACTAAGAGCCTGAATACTCACTTGTTCCAACATGGTTATACCCTCTGCATAACCGGTTCCGCCCAATGATTTCGCCGTGAAAACGCCGGTTAGGAGGCAACCCACGATCCCACATATGCCATGTATACCAAATACATCACATACATCATCAACGCGTAACCACCGTTTTAACACCACCACTCCCCAAAGCCCGGCAAAACCCGCAATTAAGCCTATAATTAGTGCACCACCAACACCAACCATTCCTGCTGCGGGTGTAATACCAACCAGTCCGGCAATACAACCTGAACATGCCCCTAAAAGAGAAGGTTTATTACGGAAAAGCCATTCTGCAAAAACCCATGACAGAATAGCGGCGGCAGTCGCCACAATTGTATTCAAAAACGCCAGAGCAGCGATCTCATTAGCAGCCCCAGCAGAACCCGCATTAAAACCAAACCAACCGATATAGAGCACAGCAGTACCGATAAAGACCATCGGCAAGTTATGCGGTTTAAATGCCTCTTTCCCAAAACCAGTGCGTTTTCCCAGTAAGTAAGCACCAACCAATCCAGCTACAGCCGCATTAATATGTACAACTGTGCCACCAGCAAAATCCAACGCACCATCCTGTGAAAGAATACCACCGCCCCAAACCATATGCGCCATAGGCAAGTAAGAAAACGTCAACCACAGCACACTGAAAATTAACAAAGCCGGAAAGCGAATACGTTCCCCTAACGCGCCAATAATCAAAGCGACGGTAATACAAGCGAAAGAACCCTGAAATGCCACATGAATTAACTGATAGAAACTGCCGCTTAAGCTCGTGAGTGCCAAATTCTTTAACATTATTTGACTAAAACCACCAAAAAAACCATTTCCTAGTTCAAAAGCCAGACTATAACCGTAGATCACCCACAATACACACACCAAAGCAAAGCTCACCATAACCTGAGCCATCAACGATAAAACGTTTTTGCTCCGCAACAATCCACCATAAAATAGAGCAATTCCAGGAATTGTCATAAACAGCACAAGTACTGTACAAATCATCATAAAAGCATTATCAGCACTATCAGCAACGCCTTCCGCTGCCTGAGATAATGACGGAAAGAAACTGGCCACAATACCGGTAGCCACAGAGAATTGTCTTTTCATATATATCGTCTCTATCAGTGAATTACAGTGCCGCATCGTTAACCTCACCTGTTCTGATACGGATAGCCTGTTGTAATTCGATGACAAAAATTTTACCGTCGCCAACTTTTCCGGTGAAAGCCGATTGCTGAATTGCATGAATTACCTCCTCAACTAACTCATCTGCTACAGCAATATCTATCTTTACTTTAGGTAAAAAATTGACGCTATATTCAGCTCCACGATAAAGCTCCGCATGCCCTTTCTGACGACCAAATCCTTTTACCTCTGTTATAGTCATCCCTTGAACACCAAGATCAGAGAGAGATTCCCTAATATCCTCCAATTTGAATGGTTTTATAATTGTCGTAATGAGCTTCATATATCCCCCGCCATCCAGCTATTATGTTTGCAATAAGGAAATAGCAAGAGGTGTGCCAGAAATTAAAAATATATAAAAATCAAGTAATAATAGAGTAAATAAAAACCACGGAGAGAAGAAGAGAGGAGAGCAACGAATGTACCCTCCGGTTAGCGCACCAAATTAGTGCAAATATGCTTAGATCACCATCTCTTTCTCAGAGATTGTGCCACATTCATTTAATGTATCGCTTACTTGTTGTAACTGATACATCTGATAGTAACGTCCACGTCTCACCAATAATTGTTGATGGCGTCCTTGTTCAACAACTGCACCACGATGCAGCATCAGAATAGTATCAGCCTCCACAATAGTGGACAGGCGGTGAGCAATCACGATCAGTGTTGTTTGCTGACGAATCAATCGTAAAGCCTGTTGTACTGCTTGTTCCGTACCAGAATCAATATTTGCTGTCGCTTCATCAAGGATCAAAATTTGCGGTGCTTGCACTAACACTCTCGCCATAGCAAGCAATTGTTTTTGACCGGCTGACAACGTATTGCCCTGCTCTCCCAAGATAGTATGAAGGTCATCAGGAAACGTACGCACTAACTTAGCTAATTGCACAGTTTCCAGTACCTGCCAAACTTTCTCTTCTGAAATATTCCGACCAAGCGTAACATTGTTAAAGAAAGAATCAGCAAGAACAACAGGATCCTGCTGAACCATTGCCACACCATTGCGCAATACCGAATGAGACAAAGATGATACAGGCCGACCATCAAGGTAAATCTCCCCTTTCTGCCACGGGTAATATCCCATCAGTAAATTTGCCAGCGTACTTTTTCCACTACCGGTATGACCAACTAAAGCAACAAAACCATAAGCCGGAACCTGTAAGTTAATATCTTGTAAAACTATTTTGTCATCACGGTAGGAAAAACTGACATTTTCTATATCAATTCGACCACTGGATAGGGGTTGACTATCCATGCCATAACCTTGTTGAGGACGATCCATTAATTCAAATATCCTCTCACCAGAAACTACAGCCTGTTGCAGGATTGATTGCTGAGAAGTCAGTTCGATTAGTGGTTCATTCAACCGCCCCAGATAATTGATAAAAGCATACAATACCCCGACACCGATCACTCCTGCTCCACTGAACCCAAACAACACAATAAGACCGCACAACACCATAGTAGACAATAAACTCAGTAATGGACGTAACAACATCCCATCTAATCGCAGTGCCTGCATTCTTGCTTTAAAATGAGCACGATTTGTTGACAACATCCGTTCACCAAAACGAGCCTGCTGCCGGAACTGCTGAACAACACTCATGCCATTGATGACCTCATTAAAATTATCATTAATATCAGCTAAATAACTGCGTACCCGCCGGACAATTGGCGTACTTAGATGCTGATATATCGCCATGACAATCAACACGATAGGAAAAATAAGCATTGCAATCAGTGCCATACGCCATTCCAACACAAACATAGCAATCAGCATCGTACCAATCAATGCAATGCTGCGGAATACCGCAGGAACCACATTGACATAAAGATCTTTAATGACCTCAGTATCGTTCGTTACACGGGAAATCAATTGCCCTACCGGTTGATTATCAAAAGCACTCAGAGGCTGACGTAATGCTGCATTCATCACATCAGTACGAAGTTGCTGAACCACATCAACTGACACTTGATTGAACACCAAAGCCTGGAAATAGTGTAATGCGGCCGTAATCAGTTGCAGAGCAATAAAGGTTACAGACAGCCCAATAATCACCCTTGTTGGCATATTACCCGTTGCAACCATATTATCGATAAAGTAACTAATCAGAATCGGACCACTCACTTCCGCAATTGCAGCCCCCCACAGCATGAGTACCGCCAGCCCCAACGGCTTACGATAATTTTTTCCATAAACCAGCAAACGTTTCAGAGACGGCCACAATCGGTGAACCTTAGTCATCTTTCTCTCCCTCGGTGGTTTCCTCGTCATCCAATGCTGCTTCAAGCTGCTGATAATGGTACATATCACGATACCATCCTGGCTGCTCCACCAGTTGCTGATGCTGCCCTTGATGTATAACAGAACCTTGCTGCATCACCAGAATATTATCAGCATCAGTTAATGCAGACAGGCGGTGGGCACTAATAATAACCGTGCGTTGTTGTCTCCACTGGCTGAGGTTTTGTAAAATATTGTGTTCAGTTTGCCCATCAACCGCAGATAAAGCGTCATCCAGAATCAAAATCTCTGCATCTAAAAGCAATGCTCTTGCAATAGAGATGCGCTGCTTCTGCCCACCAGAAAGCATCACTCCACGTTCGCCCACTTCCGTCTGATACCCTTCAGGTAAACGAAGAATATCTTCATGAACATTAGCAAGACGGGCAACTTCTTCGATCTGTTCCTGTGTTGCCTCAGGACGTCCCAAAGCAATATTCCCAGCAACTGTATCTGAAAATAAAAAAGGAATTTGATTGACAACGGCAAATCGTGCTCGCCATTCATCTAACCGGATATCTGCAATTTTAATCGACTGGAAAAGAATTTCCCCATCAGTCACATCAAACTGTCTCTGTATCAACGCAAATAGTGTGCTCTTACCGGAACCAGTTGGGCCACATATCCCCAGTAACTGCCCAGGTGATAAGCAAAAGTTAATCTGGCTCAGAATTGTTTTGTTACTTTGCGGATAATGAAACGCTTTGATATTCACATTCAGAATACTACGCTCAGGAGATAAATGACGGTTACCATCCGCAATAACCGGAGGCTCCTGCAATAAGCTACGGATACGGCTGTATGCAGCACTTCCCCGTTCAACGATATTAAACATCCAGGCTAGCGCTAACATTGGCCAAATCATCAGGCCAAGGTACATCACAAAGCTAGTAAGCTCCCCAAGAGTCAAAACACCATTCAGCACCATCCAACTACCACCACCGATAGCCAGAAAGTTTGACATACCGATAGCAATAAAAATTGTCGGATCAAATCGGGCATCCACCCTAGCAACATACATATTCTTACGACCAGCTTCCACAGCAACCTGTTCAAACTGATTTGATTGCAGATCTTCAAGACCAAACGCCTTGATCATGCGAATGCTGGTCAGACTTTCCTGAGCCTGGTTATTCAGAGCAGAAAAGGCACCTTGTGCAGATTTAAAGCGATGATGAAGTTGATCACCATATCGTTTAATGATGATTGCCATAATCGGCATAGGTAACAAAGACAATAAAGTTAACTGCCAACTAATTTGTACACTCATCATAATCAGCACTGCGCAACCCATAACCAACGAATCAACTAAAGTGAGCACCCCCTCACCCGCAGCAAATACCACACGGTCCACATCATTAGTCGCACGGGCCATCAAATCACCCGTACGGTGACGCAGATAAAACTCAGGGGTTTGTCGGCTAAGTTGCCGGTAAAAATTATTCCGTAATTTAACCGCTAATTGATATGACGCCCCAAACAACCACAAGCGCCATATATAACGCAGAATATAAACAATCAATGCAATGACCAGCATAACACCAATCCACACCATCAGTTGGTGAGATGACATAGAACCAGCACGGATGCCGTCAACAATAACGCCCACCAGATATGGAGGAACCAGTAGCAGAATAGAGATGATAATAAGCAGAGTCACTGCACCAAGATAGCGACGCCACTCGCTGCGGAAGTACCAGCTTAATTGAGAAAATAATCTCACACGCGTATATCCTGAAATAAAAATAGATAGTATAAATGTTGAACGACATTCAGAATAATGAAGTTAACTCATTGAGTAATCATTAGTTAATCTGGTATCGGTAATGCTGTAGTGTACTTGATTTTTTCCATTGCAAAGCTGGATGTAACATCAATCAATCCCGAAACACCATTAACCATGCGCTTGTAGAAGAGATCATAGCTTTTCATATCCACAACTTCTATATGCATCAGATAATCACATTCACCGGCCATACGGTAAAAAGCCAAAACTTCTGGCATTTGCTTTATAAATGCAACAAATTCCTCATACCAACTACTGTTATGCTGCTGAGTTCTGATCATGACAATCACTGTCAACCCTAACCCTAATTTTTCACTATCAAGCAAAGCAACTTTGCCAACGATATAGCCTTCGTCTTCAAGCCGTTTTAAACGTTTCCAGCAAGGAGTAGAGGTAAGATTAACAGCTTCCGCCAATGCATTCAGAGACAAGCTACAATCTTTCTGTAGTAATTTAAGCAATTTGCGGTCTGTTTTATCTAACATAGCCACCTCTTATAGAAAATTTTTCCATAAAGAAACCACATATTAAAAAAAATAACAATCCATTTCTCTCAGTATAAAGTTAATCTATTCATCATCAATCATATTCTAATTCAGAGTTAACAATTTATGTCGCACCGCTGGACAACCAAAGCAATCAAAGAGATTCAGGCAGATTACCAACGCAGTTCTGATACTCATCTCATCCGCCTTAATTTACCGGCTTTTCCAGGTATCCATTTATATCTGAAAGATGAAAGTACCCACCCGACCGGCAGTCTAAAACACAGGCTTGCCCGTTCTTTATTCCTTTACGCACTTATCAATGGCTGGATCAAGGAAGGTACTCCAATTATTGAATCCTCATCTGGTAGTACTGCTGTATCTGAAGCCTATTTTGCCCGTCTACTTGGATTACCTTTTATTGCTGTTATGCCTTCATACACCGCAAAACGTAAAATTCAAGAAATTGAATTCTACGGCGGTAAATGCCATTTTGTTAATCATTCAGCGCAAATCTATGACGAATCTGAACGACTAGCAAAAGAATTAAATGGTCATTATATGGATCAATTTACTTATGCTGAACGTGCAACAGACTGGCGGGGTAATAATAATATTGCTGAAAGTATTTTCCGCCAGATGAAAATGGAACCATTTCCTGAGCCAAATTATATCGTTATGAGCGCTGGCACTGGCGGGACTTCCGCAACATTAGGACGCTATATCCGTTACCAGGGGTATAACACCAAGCTGATTGTTGTTGATCCAGAAAACTCCGTATTTTATGACTGCTACCGTCAAAATTGTTGTGATATTCGTGGCAATTACAGCAGCAAAATTGAGGGTATTGGCCGTCCCCGTGCAGAGCCTTCTTTTATTCCTACAGTTATCGATGACATGATACAAATACCAGATTGCGCCAGCATTGCAACGATTTACTGGCTGGAAACATTACTGGGCAGAAAAGTTGGAGCATCTACGGGGGCCAATGTTTGGGGTACACTCCTGCTTGCCAATCAAATGCATGAACGTGGAGAACAAGGAGCAATAGTCACCTTACTGTGTGACAGTGGTGAACGTTATCTCGACACTTATTACAACCCAGATTGGGTAAAAAATAATATCGGCGATATCTCACCTTACCTCAAGCAGCTACCCAATCTCCAGGGTTATAAGTAACATAACCGTTTTATTCCAATGAGGATGTTACAATGAAACGAGCTGTTGTTGTATTCAGTGGTGGGCAAGATTCCACTACATGTCTGATTCAGGCAATTAATCAATATGATGAAATACATTGTGTCACTTTTGATTATGGTCAACGCCATCGTGCCGAAATTGATGTTGCATGTAATATCAGCCATTCTCTTGGTGTTATTGCACATAAGATAATTGATGTCACATTACTTAACGAATTGGCTCTCAGCAGTCTGACTCGTGATAACATCCCTGTCCCCAACTATAGTGAAAGTAAAAAAAGCACCCTACCCAGTACATTTGTCCCTGGCCGTAATATTTTGTTCCTGACACTGGCTGCTATATATGCTTACCAAGTTGAAGCTGAAACAGTTATCACTGGTGTATGCGAGACTGATTTCTCTGGCTACCCTGATTGCCGTGATGAATTTGTCAAAGCACTGAATAAAGCTGTAAGCCTTGGCGTTGCCCGTGATATCCACTTTGAAACCCCATTGATGTGGCTCAACAAAGCTGAAACTTGGGCATTGTCCGACTACTATCAGCATTTAGATTTCGTCCGTAGCCAGACACTGACTTGTTATAACGGCATCCAAGGTAATGGGTGTGGTACATGTGCAGCTTGTCATCTCAGAGCTAGCGGACTGGAACAATATCTGAATGCGCCTGAGAAAATAATGACTGAAATGAAAGCAAAAACACATTTAGCCTAACTTAAAGGACAATGAGAACATTCTCCTCTCATTGTCCCGTTTTCATCAAAGCTCCCATTATTTCACGTAATTCACCTTCAATAGACAATGCTTTTTGCGTTTTCCTATCAATCCACACAAATGTGGTTTTAGCATCTGTAATGAGTTGATTATCCCTCTTACGTATTATTTCCTGCGAAAATACACCACTTCTGTTTCTCAACTCAGTCAATCGGCAATCCACTTCCAATTCATCACCGAGAACGGCTGAACTACGATAATTAATATTCATGTTAACCACCGCAAACCCAACATTATTTTTCTGTATCCATTCCACCACAGAATGCTTATATAGCCATTCCCATCGAGCACTTTCCATAAACTCCAAATAACGGGCATTGTTTACATGTTGAAATAAATCGATATGATAACCATGAACTTTTATAATTGAACTCATAATATTGCCTTAATGTTAATTTCACTCATCTGACCAGAGGCAGTTAACAATAGCAAAACAAAAAATTTACACGAATTAAAGTGATTTATTTGCAACCCCGATCACAACATCCTCACTCACAAAATAAATCGTGAATGAGGATGCTGGATGACTACTAATAACTCAACTTATTTCTGTTTCGTTCAATAAAAACTGGCCCTATTCCCTGAACCTCCTGTAACTGTTCCACAGCAGTAAATGAGCCATGTTTTTCACGATACTCAACAATTCCCTGTGCTTTTTTTACTCCAATACCATTCAGTGCTTTTGCTAACTCTTCTGCACTTGCAGTATTAATGTTCACTTTTCCCTTTTCTTCTATTTTCAAAGCATCTGGCTGCTGTAACTGCTTTTCTGATGAAGAATTACTTGTAGTACTGGCTGTTTTAGCTACTTTATCTTTTACTTGTTCAGCGGCGATTGCAAATTGCCCTCCACACGTATAAAGCAAGCCAGCAAGCAAAACAGATAAAATTCCCGATTTTTTCATACTCATTCCTCCATGTTTTATTGGTACAAAAAAGATTGCCACAGATAAACTTGAGCACAATAGATGAGTATCAGATATGCGAAAGGCCGCGAAAGCGGCCTTTATGAGCAAGATAATTACAAAAATATTTGCGATATTCCCCGCAAATTTTTATTCAATATGACCTAACTTAATTTTGGCTTTTTCACGCAAGCTAATCAGTAATGACTCCAGCATCGCATTACCTATTTCACTCTGGTAACCATCAGTCATGCTTTTAATTTGTTCTCCGGATACAACACCTGGAGTCACTTTATCCAATTGAATCAGAACAATGTCATCCAAACTATTTTTTGCTAAACCATACTCTGCCTTAACTTCTTTTGGCTGTGGTAAAGCGAATACCGCATCAACCAATACATTATTCTGAGGTATACGCTGAATAACCTGAGATTCACCAAAATGAATGCCTGCATCTTTCAGAGCTTGTTCACCTTTACCTTCTTTTAAGGCAGCAAGTAATCTCTCACTTTCAATTTGAAGCTGTTTTTCAGCTTTCTGACGCTTAACTAGTTCGATAACCTGTTCTTTAACTTTCTCAAATGGCTGCACTGTTTCTGGCTTGTAATTATCTACACGCAGAACAAATGCACGATCACCTTCAACTGAGATCACATCAGAGTTAGTACCTGTTGGCCCTTGCCCATCAACAAGATTACCTTCAAAAATTGCATGAATAACAGAACTAAAATTAATCTCTGCCGGCACATTATTGCGATCAAACCAATTAGTCGTCACAACTTTAATACCTGAAACTTCCTCAGCAGCAGCTAAAGATTCATTATCGCTGGTAGCCGCATCACTGACCTTCTGTTGCAGAGCATAGAAAGCATCTACCGCTTTTTCCTGCTTAACTATTTTCTCAATTTCAGGACGAACCTCAGACAAAGGCTTAGTTATCTGAGGCCTAACATCATCTAAATGGAAAATAGCGAAACCATTAGGAACTTTAATCACAGAAGAAGTTTGGCCTTTCTCTCTTAAGTTAGCTTTCTTCATCTCTTCAGGAAGAGAATCCGCTTCCATCCAGCCAATATCGCCATGATTTTTCGCTGAAAACTTATCTGTGGATTTTTTAGTCGCCAATTTACCAAAATCGACACCTTTATTCAGCTCATCAAGCACTACTTTGGCTTCAGCTTCGGTTGCAAGCTGAATCAGACTGTACTTTTTCTGCTCTGATTGAGTATAACGCTTCAAGTTGTGCTCATAGTAAGTATCAATATCAGCGGATGTGGCTGAAACTTTGTCCATTTCGTCTACAGCATCCATTTTTAGATAACTGACTTTTACTTCTTCAGGAGCAATAAAGCTGTTCTTATTTCGAGTGTAATAATCCTGTAAATCTTTATCTGTCACTTCTTGCTGCGCCTGAATTTTCTTCATTTCCAGTGTAGCCAGACGGACTGTCCTCTTTTGCAAAAGCAACTCAGCATTGAGTTTTGCCTCACCAGGCAATGCTATTTCACTACCAGAAAAAGCCATAACTAATTGCTGATTAATTAAATTCTGGCGCGTTTGTTCAGCAAAAATATCCGGACTCTGATTGAAACGGTTGAGTAGTTCCAGGTATTTGTTGTTATCAAATTTACCATTTGTCTGAAAATAAGGGGTATTTCGGATAGAATCCTTAACTTGCTCATCACTGGCAGATAGACCCAATTCACGGGAATATTGCTCAATCAACGCGTTATTAATCAGACGTTCCAAAGCTTGGCCACGAATCTGCTTCATACTTTGTTCGTCACTTGCCAACACAGAGAATTTATCTCCCAGTTGTTCTTGCAACGTGTTTCTCTCTTGCTGAAACGCCTGCTCCAATTGAGCACGACTGATAGTCTGACCATTCACTTCGGCAGCATAACTACCCGTTCCACTTGTCAAGTAGCCCCCAACCCCCGTCAGTACAAAAGATAGGATAATGAGAGCCAGCACGATTTTAAGCACAGGACTGTTTGCCGCCGTGCGTAGGTTGTCCATCATAAAGAGGCAAAACTCCGCTTTGGTGAAATAGAAAACGCCATATTACGTTAATTCAAGCGTCAAGAGAAAAAAAGCGCACCAATCAATTGATGCGCTTCTATTTTAGCTTACCAAATCTGTCTCGTCAGTCTATGTTTACCAATATAACAGACGTTAACAAAGAATATTTGGTTTGTGTTACTCGTTAACCGCGTCTTTCAAACCTTTACCTGGACGGAAAGCAGGTACTTTAGCCGCAGCAATTTTGAGCTCTTTCCCCGTTTGAGGGTTACGACCAGTACGAGCAGAACGTTCACGAACAGCAAAAGTACCGAATCCCACCAGAGCAACATCATCGCCATCTTTCAATGCACCCGTTACAGAAGAAATGAATGCATCTACTACACGCCCTGCAGCTGCTTTAGAAATATTAGAGTCAGCAGCAATTTTGTCGATCAGTTGTGATTTATTCACTCTTATTCATCCCCATATAGTATTTTACTATCGCATCAGAATCCTAACGGATAACCCGATAGCAGTGCCGTTATATCAATCCTTTCCGATATTGGCAAGAAATCATAAAACAGCAAAATATTTATTAAACAATTCATCCAAGTTAACAATATAAAAAAGCTGGTAAGCCTAAATTCACTTACCAGCCTATATTTCATCCATAGTTCTTGAGATCGTTCACTATTTTATACTATTTAACTGACACTAATTCCACACCAAACGCAGGATCTTGCAATGTTATAGCTAAAACATCTTCAATACGCTTAACCGGATGGATCTGTAGATCCGCAATGATGTTTTGAGGAATTTCTTCCAGATCACGTTTATTCTCTTCCGGAATCAAGACTGTTTTAATACCACCTCGATGCGCAGCCAATAGTTTCTCTTTCAAACCACCGATTGGCAGAACTAAACCACGCAGAGTAATTTCACCCGTCATAGCAACATCAGCCCGAACTGGATTACCGGTTAGACAGGAAACCAATGCTGTACACATAGCAATACCTGCACTTGGGCCATCTTTTGGTGTTGCGCCTTCCGGCACGTGGACATGAATATCCCGCTTTTCATAGAAATCAGAGTTGATACCCAGTTTATCAGCCCGGGCACGGACAACGGTCAATGCAGCCTGAATCGATTCCTGCATAACCTCACCTAATGAACCGGTATAGGTCAGCTTACCTTTCCCTGGAACACACGCGGTTTCAATGGTCAATAAATCACCACCAACCTCAGTCCATGCAAGTCCTGTGACTTGACCAATACGGTTTTCTGTATCTGCACGACCATAATCCACACGTTGAACACCCAGATAATCCTTCAGATTATCTGCATTGATCTCAATGTGTTTTAAGCTCTTATCCATGAGCAATGTTTTCACCGTCTTACGGCACAGTTTAGAAATTTCTCGTTCTAAACTACGCACTCCGGCTTCACGGGTGTAATAACGGATAATGCCAATAATGGCACTGTCATCAATAGTTAATTCATCTTTTTTCAGGGCATTACGCTCAATCTGCTTAGGCAGCAAATGACGTTTGGCAATATTTAGTTTTTCGTCTTCGGTGTAACCGGAAAGACGAATAATTTCCATACGATCCAGCAATGGTGCTGGAATATTCATAGAGTTGGATGTTGCAACAAACATGACATCTGACAAATCATAATCAACTTCCAGATAATGGTCGTTAAATGCCACGTTCTGTTCCGGATCCAAAACTTCCAATAAAGCAGAAGCTGGATCACCACGCATATCAGATGACATCTTGTCGATTTCATCCAACAGGAACAATGGATTTTTCACCCCAACTTTGGACATTTTCTGAATCAATTTACCCGGCATAGAGCCAATATAGGTACGGCGATGACCACGGATTTCCGCTTCATCACGAACCCCGCCCAGAGCCATACGCACATATTTCCGTCCGGTTGCTCGTGCAATAGATTGGCCTAAAGAAGTTTTACCCACACCTGGAGGCCCAACCAGACATAAAATCGGTCCTTTAATTTTACTGATCCGGCTTTGTACTGCCAGATACTCAAGGATACGCTCTTTAACGCGCTCCAAACCATAATGGTCGGTATCCAAAGTTTCTTGGGCTTTAACCAAATCTTTTTTAACTTTACTGCGGACAACCCACGGAACCTGTACCATCCAATCAATGTAGCTACGGACAACCGTCGCTTCCGCCGACATAGGAGACATCATTTTCAGCTTTTGTAATTCAGCTTCCGCTTTTTCATGGGCTTCTTTTGGCATTTTTGCCGCTTCAATTTTGCGCTTGAGAGTCTCATACTCATCAGGCGCATCATCCATTTCACCCAACTCTTTCTGAATCGCTTTCATCTGTTCATTCAGGTAGTACTCGCGCTGGCTCTTTTCCATTTGTTTCTTCACGCGATTACGGATGCGTTTTTCTACCTGTAACAGATCAATTTCTGATTCCATCATTGCCATTAGATATTCAAGGCGCTCAACAATATCAGACATTTCCAGAACAGTCTGTTTGTCACTGAGTTTCAAGGGCATATGAGCAGCGATTGTATCAGCTAATTTAGCAACATCTTCAATATTGTGCAGTGAGGTCAAAACCTCCGGCGGGATTTTTTTATTGAGCTTAATGTAACCTTCAAACTGATTAATAGCCGTTCTGATCAGAACTTCCTGCTCACGCTCATCAACGATTGGTGAATCAAGATACTCAGCCTGAGCAGAAAAATGCTCGCCATTGTCAGTCAGAGTCGTAATACGGGCACGTTTCAACCCTTCGACAAGTACTTTTACGGTGCCATCTGGCAATTTTAACATCTGTAAAATAGAAGCTACTGTACCAACGGAAAAAAGGTCATTAACCCCTGGCTCATCAGTTGAAGCTTCTTTTTGCGCAACCAACATGATCTGTTTGTCATGATCCATTGCTGCTTCCAGGCAGTGAATAGACTTTTCACGCCCTACAAACAGAGGGATCACCATATGCGGGTAAACCACGACATCGCGCAGAGGCAATACAGGGGTTTCTATGCGTTCGGAACGCTCAGGATTCATAGAGCTCTCTCTTCGTTTAGCTTTCGCCAGTTTTTAAGGAATCTCGTGAAACACGGTTATCACGAGTTTCACTTCATAGAATATAAAATATATGGGGACAGGAATTTGACATTCAATGGTATGATACTTTAATTAAAAACAAAATGAGGGCAACCCCCTCATTTTATTCAATAATATCTCGTTTAGTGAATTCCCTGTCCTGGCCTTAATTATTCACCAGAAACTTGGGCATCCGGCTTGCTGTAAATCAGTAATGGTGCAGATTGACCATTAATAACAGATTCATCTACAACAACTTTCCCAACATTGTCCATTGATGGCAGATCGTACATCGTATTCAGCAATGCGCCTTCAACAATAGAACGCAGACCACGGGCCCCTGTCTTACGAAGCACCGCTTTCTTAGCAATAGCGATCAGAGCTTCATTTCTGAACTCCAGATCGACACCCTCAAGGTTAAATAGAGCCTGATACTGCTTAGTCAGCGCATTTTTAGGCTCTTTTAGAATCTGAATCAACGCTTCTTCACTCAGTTCAGTAAGCGTAGCAACAACAGGTAACCGCCCAATAAACTCAGGGATAAGACCAAATTTGATCAGATCTTCTGGTTCAGCCTGTGCAAACAATTCGCCTTCAGTCGCCTTTTCTGACTCACCTTTGACTTTCGCACCAAAGCCAATACCAGTACTAGTATTTAGACGCTGGCTAATCACTTTATCCAGACCGGCAAACGCCCCACCACAGATAAATAAGATTTTAGAGGTATCTACCTGTAAAAACTCCTGCTGTGGATGTTTACGCCCGCCCTGAGGAGGAACCGCCGCAATTGTACCTTCAATCAATTTCAGCAGCGCTTGCTGTACACCTTCCCCTGAAACATCCCGGGTAATTGACGGGTTATCAGATTTACGTGAAATTTTGTCAATTTCGTCAATGTAAACAATACCGCGTTGAGCTTTCTGCACATCGTAGTCACATTTTTGCAGTAATTTCTGAATAATGTTTTCTACATCTTCGCCCACATATCCCGCTTCGGTCAGCGTCGTCGCATCAGCCATGGTAAAGGGAACATCAAGATAACGGGCCAGTGTTTCAGCCAACAGTGTCTTACCACTCCCTGTCGGCCCAATGAGCAGAATATTACTTTTACCTAATTCAACACCGTTATTGGTATCACCATTACGTAACCGCTTGTAGTGATTATAAACAGCAACTGCTAACACTTTTTTCGCCGTTTCCTGGCCGATAACATAATCATCCAGATGCTGACGAATTTCATGAGGAGTTGGTAATGCACTACGCTCACGATGTGGTACAAGCTCTTTAATTTCTTCGCGAATGATGTCGTTACATAAATCCACACATTCATCGCAGATATACACTGACGGGCCAGCAATCAATTTCCTCACTTCATGTTGGCTTTTCCCGCAGAAAGAGCAATACAGCAGCTTTCCTGAACCGTCTTTGCGCTTATCTGTCATCAGTCACAACCTCACTTTAATCAACTGCCACCCCAGATTCATCTGGCAAAGCAGGAAACTCTGCTATTACCCCGAACGACATAACCTTACCAAACTAGTAAGGCGAATATTTATATTATAGCTTCCGGGAATAATAAATTAATCGCGATGGGTGAAAATCTTATCAACCAACCCATACTCTACGGCTTCACTTGCTGACAAGAAACGATCACGTTCTGTATCTTTCTTGATTTCTTCAAGTGTTTTTCCCGTATGTTTTGCCATCAAATCATTCATACGCGCTTTAACTTTAAGTATTTCCTGGGCATGGATCTCAATATCTGTAGCCTGCCCTTGGAAACCACCTAATGGTTGATGGATCATGACTCGAGAATTTGGCAGACAGATACGTTTTCCTTCTGCGCCGGCAGTCAGCAAGAATGCCCCCATTGAACATGCCTGCCCCATACAAATGGTGCTAACATCCGGTTTAATAAACTGCATCGTGTCATAAATGGACATGCCCGCAGTAATCACACCACCTGGTGAATTAATATATAAGAAAATATCTTTTTCCGGATTCTCTGCCTCAAGGAACAACATTTGGGCCACAATCAGGTTTGCCATATGATCTTCAACCTGACCGGTCAGAAAAATAATACGTTCTTTTAACAGGCGTGAATAGATATCGAACGAACGTTCTCCACGTGCAGTCTGTTCAATTACCATCGGCACCAAAGCCATATGAGGCACATATTGATCCCGCTTGTCGCTATATGACATTTCCGTCTCCTAATAGAATTCATGTTGGTGCCATTCATAACCGATTCTACTTGAGATAAGCGATGATGACCATGATTCAAAAGTTAATCAATCAAAAGAGGATTACCCCTGAAAAATCTTGCAATCATATACATAATGTAGAAAAGGATCTGGGGTTAAACCCACTTTTTTCAAGAAAAATTTTGCCTTTTATTCATAAAAAAACCCGCAGATAAATCTGCGGGTTCAATTTCACAGAGATGATAAATTCGTTATCTCAAGCAAAGCCAACGCTTATGCCATTTGATTCTGATTCATTAACTCATTAAAAGTTGTTTCTTTTTCAGAAACTTTTGCTTTATCCAGAAGAACTTCAACAGCTTGTTCTTCCAGAGCAATATTACGAACATTGTTCATCAATTCCTGGTTCTTACCATAGAACTCGATCACTTCCTGAGGATCTTCATAGGCAGAAGCCATTTCCTCAATCAGTCTTTTAACACGCTCTTCGTCAGCTTTCAGTTCATTGCTACTGATAACTTCACCTAATAACAGGCCAACAACAACGCGACGTTTAGCTTGTTCTTCAAACAGTTCACGAGGCAAATCCAACGCTTGTTTTTCATTACCACCAAAACGCTGGGCAGATTGACGACGCAGAACATCAATTTCGCCATCAACAACAGCGGCCGGAACTTCGATTTCGTTAGCTTTAACTAAGCCATCGATAACCTGAGATTTAATACGGTTACGAACTGCATTTTTCAGTTCACGTTCCATATTCTTACGTACTTCTGCACGCAGGCCGTCAACTGTGCCATCAGCAATACCGAAACGTTTGATGAATTCTTCAGTCAACTCCGGCAATTCACGCTGTTCCACTTTTTTCAAAGTGATTTCAAACTTAGCGGCTTTACCTTTCAGATTTTCAGCATGATAATCTTCTGGGAAGTTCACATCAATAGTGAATTCTTCGCCAGTTTTATGACCAACAATGCTCTCTTCGAAGCCTGGGATCATACGGCCCTGGCCCATAGCCAGAACAAAGTCAGAAGCTTTACCGCCTTCAAACTCTTCACCATCAACAGAACCGTTGAAGTCAACAGTAATACGATCTTCTGCACTAACAGCTTCTTCGGTTTCTTTCCAGTCAGCCTGCTGCTTACGCAATGTTTCCAGCATTGCATCGACATCTTCGTCTTTTACTTCAACAACGGGTTTTTCAACTTCAATAGCTTCCAAGTCTTTCAGCTCAACTTCCGGATACACTTCAAATTCTACAGAATAAGTGAAATCTTCACCGTCGTTGAACTGCTCTGGCGCATAGCTTGGCGCACCCGCTGGATTGATTTTTTGTCCGATGATTGCATTAACAAAGTTACGTTGCATCAGATCACCCAGAACATCCTGAATAACAGAAGCACCATAACGTTGTTTAATGATGTTCATAGGCACTTTGCCTTTACGGAAACCATCAACACGAACTTTTTTTGCTACATTGACCAACTCACTGCTAACTGCCTTTTCAACATCGGCAGCAGGAACGGTGATTGTCACACGACGCCCAAGGCCTTGAGTGGTTTCAACAGAAACTTGCATCTTTTTACCTCAAAAAAATCATAGTGCTCGGTCAACTCCAGAGACCGTACAACCGGCAGATGTTCTATGTGCCAATCGCAACACTCTCTAAGAACCGGGGCGGTCGCATTTAAAAACCGAGAATCCCTGATGTCAGAAGCATCCCGAAACCATTCTAAAAATTAGACGCAGCATTATAGCGATGCAGACGGTGTGAGTCGAGAATTGCTAACAAAAGCCCGAGGTATTCATCAATTTCATGCAACAACGATTTTTTAGCTATCAGAATTGCGTTCAAAATATGTCACATATAAAACGCAAAAACGGCCCAAAGGCCGTTAACCAAGTACATTCTATTTTGATATCGCAATTTCAGGAGAATGTCCCAATTCAGTACTCAGGCCACATTACCACCCCGACAAGCCGGTGAAGCTAAAACAGTATCCTGCAATTCATTCCACTCTTTCTCGGTATAGGTATGTAACGCCAAAGCATGAACACCGGCGGCCAGTTCTGCCGATAATGTGCCGTAAACAGAACGATGGCGATTCAACATACGTTCACCAACAAATTTATTACTGATGATTACAACCTTAAAATGGCTTTCAGAACCTACGGGTACATTGTGACGATAACTTTCATCAATAACCTCAAGATATGATGGGTTAAATGCAGCCTGTAATTTCTCTTCTATATCCTGGTACACCATAACCATTCTCCTTATAACTACACAGCAATCGTACTGCCAACCATATTAATGATTTTAGTCTATTCTTCATGAGTTATAGCACCAGCGTATTAAAATATCTTTTAATCAAACCCCACATCAAAAGGTTTTTATACACGTTTACCTCATCTGGGATATGCCATGATCAAAGGCAGTGCTATTATTGGCGTAGTTTATGCTTATTGATAAATATTACTGGACATCCTTATCACTGATGAGAACATCAACATGTTGAAAAGAATATTACTCCCGCTTATTGCCCTTTTTCTTCTTGCTGGTTGTGCTGTTCCCAGCAATACCCTGACCATCGAACCTAAAATTACACTGCCAACAGCAGACCCAACTATGGGAGCTATTACCATCAGCATCAGTGGTGCCGACAATCGCCAATCTCAGACTCTCGCTCAAATTAACCGTAATGCAAAGCTGGAAATACTGAAACCGTCCCGTGATCTGCGTTTTCTGCTCCAAGAAATCCTGGAAAAACAGATGGCCGCCCGTGGTTATATGATTGGCTCACCAGCCAATGCTAATCTGCAAATTATTGTGAACAACCTGTATGCAGATGTTAAAGAAGGCAGCTTACGTCATAATATTTCAACAAAAGCCGATATTTCCATTATCAGTGCAGCACAAAACGGAAGTAAACAAGTTAAAAACTATCGCACCAGCTACAATGTGCAAGGCCCTCTCGGAGCAACCAATGAGAAAATTGCTGATGCGGTAAATACTGTACTATCTGAAGTCATCGCAGATATGGCTCAGGATCCTTCCGTCAGTAATTTCATCAAACAAAATGCCCGCTAATTAAGGATTAATTACTTACTCTGTCCGCCAAGGACAGAGTTTTGGGAGACTCATGCATTATCGTTATCTCACTGTTTTTACTCAACATAACTCACGTATCCTGCTTTTACTTGGCTTTGCTTCTGGTTTACCTCTCGCACTGACCGCTGGCACCTTACAAGCGTGGATGACCGTTGAAGACGTCGATCTTAAAACTATTGGCTTCTTTTCCCTTGTCGGCCAGGCATATGTTTTCAAATTTCTTTGGTCCCCTTTTATGGACCGCTTTACCCCCTCTTTCCTTGGGCGCCGCCGTGGTTGGCTACTTGTTACACAGTTATTACTGATAGCCAGTATTGCTACAATGGGTTTTCTCCAGCCATCTCAACATTTATGGTGGCTGGCTACACTGGCAGTCACCGTCGCTTTCTGTTCTGCGTCACAGGATATCGTCTTTGATGCTTATAAAGCAGATTTACTCAGTAGCGAAGAACGAGGTGCAGGTGCTGCTGTTTCGGTACTTGGTTATCGGTTGGCAATGTTAGTTTCAGGCGGGTTAGCATTATGGATCGCAGACCGCTATATAGGCTGGCAACACACATACTGGTTGATGGCTGGATTGATGCTGATTGGCGTCTATGCAACGTTAAGAGCCAGAGAACCCGAAATTAACATACCTCCACCCAAAACACTCCAGCAGGCCGCAATAGAACCATTAGCTGATTTTTTCAGTCGCAATAACGCGTGGCTGATACTGCTATTAATTGTCATGTATAAAATAGGCGATGCCTTTGCTGCCAGTCTCAGCACACCATTTCTTATCCGCGGTATTGGTTTTGATGCTGGTGAAGTCGGTATGATCAACAAAACACTGGGATTAACCGCAACTATCGTCGGTGCATTATATGGTGGTTATTTGATGCAACGATGGAGTTTATTTCGCTCACTCATGATATTTGGCATTCTTCAAGCCATCTCTAATACTGGATACTGGCTGTTGTCCATCACTGACAAAAATATCTACACTATGGGCAGCGCCATTTTTCTAGAAAATATCTGTGGTGGAATGGGAACCGTTGCATTTGTTGCCTTGCTAATGGCTTTATGTCACAAATCATTCTCCGCAACACAGTTTGCTTTATTATCTGCCTTATCAGCTGTTGGACGAGTATACGTCGGACCGATTGCTGGTTGGTTCGTGGAATTACATGGCTGGTCAAACTTCTATCTGTTTTCTATAGCAGCCTCTGTTCCAGGTTTATTCCTATTATTTATCTGCCGCCAGACGCTGGCTTACACCCAACGAACTAACGATTTTATGCCACGTACTGAGTTCAACAATTTCTATCGTCTGGCTCTTGGCTTACTATCATTAGCAAGCCTCCTTTTTATACTTTGGTTATTTACCATAATCACCAATGCTCTCAACTGGGCTAATGTACCTGATCTGGCCGAACAATTGCTATTATGGGGAGCACAGATCGGTATCGCCGGCATCATTCTGGGTAGTTTTCTGGATTATCTCGCATTAAGAAGGAACAAATTGGCTTAATAAAGTGAAAATATTAAATTAATTTATTAAAGGTTGACTACGGTCAGCCTTTTTATACCCAGCTAAAAACTAAGTGACAACGATCACATTTCAGATAGCCATTTATCTAAAAATGCTATTTTTGAGTAATTATTGGATTGTTCAATATTCATATCCGCGTAAAATCAAGCTACCCTTTTAAGGCTTACTATAATAGCTTTAAAATTAAAAACCTCTTTTCATGGATGCGTTAGAGAAATTTATGAGAAAAACCATTCTAGCTACTGCCTTATTTACCACGGTCTCAGTTCCAGCTTATGCTGAATATCAATGGGGCTTTGCTAATATCAGCATGAACTACCTTGACTGGACCAGCCACACCACACACAAATCAGGGCAAACCTCTCATAAAGACGATTTTGCCTATGTGGAACTGGAAGGTGGAACCGGATTTGACTGGGGTGAATTATATGGGTTCTTTGATCTGGAAAATGCGTTCAACAGTAAACATGCTCAACCAGGGGATAACCAAAGATACACCTTTAAAACAACCGGACGCTTCTATCTGGCTGATACTGGTTTCAATCTCTATGGCCATGTTTACGGTACTTACTCCCTTCCAGGTAAAGCACATGGCGGGAATTTCCATGAGGTAAATACCCTGTATGGCATTGGCTACAACACTGATATTGCCGGTGTCTGGCTAAAACCGTTCGTTGCATTACATTATGTTGATCAAACTTTCTACTCTGGTAATAACGGCTATGTTGTCGGCTGGGTGGCTGGTTATGATTTTCAGCTCTGGCAGGAAAAATTCAGTATAACCAACTGGAATGAAATAGAACTTAACCGGAATGAACGCTACGGCAATGGCGGGCGGGACGGTATTAATGGCGCAGTAGCGCTGTGGTGGACACCTCACCCATCTTTCACCACCGGCGTTCAATATCGATATGCCGATCATAAATTAGGTGAAGATTTCTGGCAGGATGGGATTGTCTACACCATCAAATATAATTTCTAATTATTGATGTTAACTGTGAGCTACTACTTCTGGTGGCCCACAGTTAATTTTATTCTTAAATAAAATTGTCGTTGTGGAAATCTTTAAAGTAAATTTTTATATTTTTCCTTCCACAGAAAATATAGGAATATTTTAATATAAATTAATATTTCCATTACATTTCAATCACACATCGTTAAGCTTAAATAACCTTTTCAAGCTAACTCTTGCCGTGTCTTCCATTTACATGTGATCCCACTAACATAAAGGGTCAACAACCTCTCAACTAACTATTACAAATGTTTACACTCCTGTGACCTTACCGTAGAATGCCCACACTGATGAAACGACAATAGAGCTTTTGTTATTTGGGGTCGTTAGACTTATGAAATACAATAAAAGTATTGGGATATTGTCATTACTGGCAGCCACTCTTATGTTGAATGGTTGTGATATGGTATTGATGAATCCTAAAGGCGCTATCGGCGCTGAACAAAAAACGCTAATACTCACAGCTATTGGCCTGATGCTTATCATTGTTATTCCGGTAATCATCATGGCATTTACCTTTGCCGTGCGTTACCGCGAAGCCAACAAAAACGCTACCTATCGCCCTAACTGGGCACACTCAAATAAAATTGAGCTGGTAGTGTGGACTGTTCCTATCATTATCATTATCATTTTGGCAACTATTACTTGGAAAACAACCCACGAGCTTGATCCCTATAAGCCACTGGTCAGCGACGAAAAACCAGTGACAATTGAAGTAATCTCTCTGGACTGGAAATGGCTGTTCGTTTACCCGGAGCAAGGTATCGCTACCGTTAACGAAATTGCTTTCCCTACTGGTGTTCCTGTTAACTTCAAAATCACCTCTGATTCAGTGATGAACTCATTCTTCATCCCTCAGTTAGGTGGTCAAATCTACGCGATGGCGGGTATGCAGACTAAACTTCACTTAATTGCCAATGAACCTGGCACTTATAAAGGTTTATCCAGTAGTTATAGCGGGCACGGCTTCTCTGGCATGAAATTTACTGCCACAGCTACCCCAGATCGTGAAGGTTTTGAACAATGGGTCCAAAAAGTGAAAGCCTCTCCCAAAACCCTGGATACCATGCAGGCATTTGATGAGTTAGCCAAACAAAGCCAGAACCATCCGGTTGAATACTTCTCAAGCGTTAAGCCTAACCTGTATCAAGACATTATTGCCAAATTTATGGGCGACATGAATATGCATGGCGACCACGGTACAACGACAGGTCATAACATGAATATGAGCAAAATTGCTCATGCCGGAGTTGAGGAATAAAGTAATGTTGGGAAAATTAACACTTGATGCAATCCCATTACATGAGCCCATTATCATGGTCACTCTTGCAGGGATTCTCTTCGGAGGGCTCGCCGTTGTCGGAGCCCTAACCTATTTCCGTAAATGGAAATGGCTGTGGAGCGAGTGGTTAACCAGCGTTGACCACAAAAAAATCGGTATTATGTACATCGTCGTGGCACTGGTCATGATGCTCCGTGGCTTTGCCGATGCCATCATGATGCGTGGTCAGCAGGCTGTCGCTTCCGCTGGTGAAGCAGGTTTCCTGCCGCCACATCACTATGACCAGATCTTTACCGCCCACGGCGTCATCATGATTTTCTTCATGGCAACACCTTTCGTTGTCGGCCTGATGAACATCGTGGTTCCACTACAGATCGGTGCCCGTGACGTTGCGTTTCCATTCCTGAACTCACTGAGTTTCTGGTTCTTCGTCGTTGGTGTCGCACTGATTAACATCTCTCTGGGTGTGGGTGAATTCGCTCAAACTGGCTGGTTAGCCTACCCTCCACTCTCAGGCATAGAGTATAACCCTGGCGTTGGGGTCGATTACTGGATATGGAGTCTCCAGATATCCGGTATCGGTACGTTGCTAACAGGCGTTAACTTCTTTGCCACGATCCTGCGTATGCGTGCCCCCGGCATGTCTATGATGAAAATGCCTGTATTCTCATGGGCAGCATTGTGTACTAACGTACTGATCATCGCAGCATTCCCGATTCTGACTGTGACCATTGCCTTGCTGACTTTAGACCGCTACATGGGCACCCATTTCTTCACTAATGATATGGGCGGCAACATGATGATGTATATCAATCTGATATGGGCCTGGGGTCACCCTGAGGTTTATATTCTGGTATTGCCGGTCTTTGGTGTCTTCTCTGAAGTTACAGCAACGTTCTCGAAAAAACGACTGTTTGGCTATACTTCCCTGGTATGGGCAACCATTGCCATCACCGTGTTGTCGTTTATCGTATGGCTGCACCACTTCTTTACAATGGGCTCCGGCGCGAACGTTAACGCCTTCTTCGGCATAGCCACCATGATTATCTCAATTCCGACTGGGGTTAAGATCTTCAACTGGCTGTTCACGATGTATCAGGGCCGTATTGAGTATAAAACACCGATGTTGTGGACTGTCGGCTTCATCGTCACCTTCTCGATCGGTGGTATGACTGGGGTTCTGCTGGCGGTTCCAGGTGCAAACTTCGTTCTACATAACAGTTTGTTCCTGATCGCACACTTCCATAACGTCATCATCGGCGGTGTTGTCTTCGGTTGTTTCGCTGGTACCGCTTACTGGTTCCCGAAAGCATTTGGCTTCACACTAAATGAAAAATGGGGTGTCCGCGCATTCTGGCTCTGGCTCATCGGCTTCTTCATTGCCTTTATGCCAGTTTATGCCCTCGGCTTCATGGGGATGACCCGTCGTATCAGCCAGGATATCAACCCTGAATTCCATACTTTGCTGGTTGTCTCCGCAATCGGTGTTGCACTGATTGCCGTTGGTATCCTGTGCCAGGTCATTCAATTCTACGTCAGTATCCGTGACCGTGACCAAAACCGTGACCTGACGGGTGACCCTTGGGGCGGTCGTACCCTTGAGTGGGCAACATCTTCTCCACCACCATTCTATAACTTTGCTGATGTTCCACATGTTCAAACCCGTGATGCATGGTGGGATATGAAAGAAAAAGGCACAGCTTATAAACGTCCTGCTCAATATGAAGAAATTCATATGCCTAAAAATGCCGGTGCCGGGGTGATTATTGCTGGCTTTAGCTTGGTATTTGGTTTCGCTATGATCTGGCATATCTGGTGGATGGCTATCGCAGGCTTCGCTGGCATGATTATCACTTGGATCGCAAAAAGCTTTGATGACGATGTTGATTACTACGTACCCGTTGCTGAAGTTGAGCAAATTGAAAATCAACACCATGAACAAATTAGCAAGGCAGGTCTGAACCATGTCAACTGAAACTATGACTAACCACAATCATGCCCATGAGGATCATGGGCACCACGATGCGGGAGCCACTAAGGTATTTGGTTTCTGGATCTACTTGATGAGTGACTGTATTTTATTCGCATGTCTGTTTGCAACTTATGCAGTGCTGGTTAACGGAACCGCAGGTGGCCCATCGGGTAAAGAAATTTTCGGCCTCTCTTTTGTACTGGTTGAAACTTTCCTGCTGTTATTCAGTAGTATCACTTATGGCTTTGCCATGCTGGGCATGAATAAAGGCAAAATCGGCCAGGTTAACGCCTGGCTCGGTATGACTTTCCTGTTCGGCCTTGGCTTCGTGGCCATGGAACTGTATGAATTCCATCATCTGATTGCAGAAGGCTACGGACCTGACCGCAGTGCGTTCCTGTCTGGATTCTTCGCACTGGTCGCCACTCATGGTATCCACGTTACCTGTGGTCTGGTCTGGATTATCATCATGATGATTCAGGTAACACGCCGCGGCTTAACCGATGTTAATAAAACCCGTCTGAACTGCCTGAGCTTATTCTGGCACTTCCTTGATGTGGTGTGGATCTGTGTGTTTACCGTTGTTTATCTGTTAGGAGCTATGTAATGAGTCATTCAAATACAGCTCATACTGGAGCTAGCCACGGTAGCCTGAAGTCTTATATTATCGGCTTTTTTCTTTCAGTCATCCTGACAGTGATTCCGTTCTGGATAGTAATGGATGGTTCCGCCTCCCATACCACTATCCTGACAACGGTAGTCGGTCTGGCTGTTGTGCAGATTCTTGTTCATTTTATCTACTTCCTGCACATGAACACCTCGTCAGAAGAGCGCTGGAACTTAGTCGCCTTGCTGTTCACTATTTTGATTATCGGTATTGTTGTTGTTGGCTCGCTATGGATCATGTACAACCTCAACATTAATATGATGGTTGATTAAAGAGCTGCATATTATGATTAAGCAATACCTGCAAGTAACTAAACCAGGAATTATTTTCGGCAATTTAATTTCTGTGATCGGTGGTTTTCTACTCGCCTCGAAAGGGGTGATTGATTACCCTTTGTTCATCTCGACTCTGTTCGGCGTCTCATTAGTCGTGGCTTCTGGTTGTGTATTTAACAACTACATTGACCGTGACATCGATCGGATCATGGAAAGAACAAAAAACCGCGTCCTTGTAAAAGGGCTTATTGATCCGAAAATCAGCCTGATTTATGCATCAATACTGGGTATTGCTGGCATGGTGCTGCTCTATGTAGCAGCCAATGCCTTAGCAATGCAATTAGCGATTATCGGTTTTGTCGTATATGTAGGGGTTTACAGCCTCTACATGAAAAGGAAATCTGTCTATGGCACGTTGATCGGCAGTTTGTCCGGCGCTGCACCTCCGGTTATCGGTTATTGTGCAGTGACTGGTCAGTTTGACACAGGCGCGTTGATCCTGTTACTGATTTTCAGCCTGTGGCAAATGCCGCACTCCTATGCCATTGCTATTTTCCGTTTCAAGGATTATCAGGCAGCGAACATCCCTGTACTCCCCGTGATTAAAGGCATATCTGTGGCGAAAAACCATATTATCCTTTATATCCTGGCATTTATGATTGCAACCCTCATGTTGGCAATCAGCGGTTACGCTGGTTACAAATATCTGATTGTTGCAGCAGCAGTCAGCATCTGGTGGCTGGGAATGGCATTATCCGGTTATAAAACGGCTAATGACCGCGTTTGGGCCCGTAAGTTATTTGTCTTTTCCATTGTGGCAATCACCTCCCTGAGCGTCATGATGTCTGTTGACCCAAATGTGTCCTCAGGAACCTTTCTAACTTACGTCCGATAATTCTCCCTGATGGCCGTGGCATACGCCTCTGCCATCAGTTTCCTCTTTATATCCTCCCCCTCCCCTTATACTTCAATATTATTAATTCAATTAACTATTTACCGCTTATCAAAAACCTATCTACAATGGCACATCTAAATATTTCGAGGTAACCATGAACGATAATAAAATGACGCCACTTGAGCTTCGGGCGACATGGGGTTTAGGCTCAGTTTTTTCTTTGCGTATGCTAGGCATGTTCATGGTCCTTCCTGTCTTAACAACCTATGGTCTTGATCTAAAAGGTTCTACCGAAGCACTTATTGGCATTGCTATTGGCATTTATGGTTTAACTCAAGCAATTTTCCAAATCCCTTTTGGTCTGCTTTCTGACAAAATTGGCCGTAAGCCCTTAATTGTTGGTGGGCTATTGCTCTTCGTTCTTGGTAGTATCACGGCAGCTCTCAGTGATTCTATCTGGGGCATAATCGTTGGGCGAGCGCTCCAAGGCACTGGGGCTATATCCGCCGCAATTATGGCTCTGCTTTCTGATTTGACTCGCGAACAAAACCGAACTAAGGCAATGGCATTTATTGGCATTAGCTTTGGAGTCACTTTCGCCATAGCAATTGTACTTGGCCCAATTCTTACTCATGCCATTGGCTTAAATGGCCTGTTTTGGGGTATTACCGTTCTAGCTGGTTGTGGCATTCTGATAACATTATTTGCTGTTCCTTCCACAGATAAACACGTTCTTAACCGTGAATCAGATATTGTTCGTCACAGTTTCCGTAAAGTTTTAGCTGATAGCCAGCTGCTAAAACTTAACTTTGGCATTCTCAGTTTGCACGCTTTGCTAATGGCAAGCTTTGTCGCCCTGCCTCTGGTTATGCAACAAGCGGGATTCCCAGCCCAACAGCATTGGAAAGTTTATCTGATCACCATACTGATTTCATTCTTATCTGTCTTGCCTTTCATTATCTACGCAGAAAAAAAGCGCCGCATGAAACAAGTGTTTCTGTTGTGTATCACTCTGCTATTTATCGCTGAAATTGTATTGTGGTCAGCGGGACACCATTTGTGGACAATCTTTGTTGGCATACAAATTTTCTTTATTGCTTTCAATATAATGGAAGCTATCCTGCCATCACTGATCAGCAAAGAAGCGCCGGCGGGTTATAAAGGTACAGCAATGGGAATTTACTCCACCAGCCAGTTTTTAGGTGTAGCTTTGGGTGGTAGCCTTGGTGGCTGGTTATATGAATTAAAGGGAGCATCGCTGGTATTTATGGCAGGTATCGCTCTGACAATTATTTGGTTTATTATCAGCACGACAATGAAACAGCCCCCTTATGTCAGCAGTATCAGAATTTCGCTGCCAGAAAATATAGTCAATAAGACATTGCTGGAACAAAAAATTCTTGTTCAACCAGGTGTTCGCGAAGTTGTTATTGTGCCGGAAGAGTATAGCGCTTACATAAAAGTAGATATTAAGCAGACGAGCAGAGCACAACTTGAGCAATTGATAGCATAACTTACAGCGGCTTTCGCTAACAAAACCCCCTCATTCCGGTTAGATATTGAAGGGAAATTGGGGATGGAATTCCCGCTCAGGAATATCCCACCCCACATTAAGCCCGATATGTTAATACATTAAGCGACGCTAGTTAGCCAATACGAGAAAAATCAATCCCGGAAATTAGTAAACTGGAATGGCTGTCCTAATTCTGCTCCACGAACCAATGCCATAACACTCTGCAAATCATCACGCGCTTTACCGGTTACCCGCACCTGCTCACCCTGAATCTGAGCCTGCACTTTCAATTTACTATCCTTAATCAGCTTCACGATCTTTTTCGCTGTAGGGGTATCAATCCCCTGTTTCAGAGTCGCTTCAACGCTATAAGTTTTACCACTGTGCAACATATCATCAGGGACATTTAGTGCAGCTCCATCAATACCACGTTTAGCCAGTTTTTCACGTATAATATCAACCAACTGATTTACCTGAAAATCTGACTCACTGGCAATCTTGATAGATTCACTTTTTTCATTTAATTCAAAACTGGCGCTGACATTACGGAAATCCCAGCGTGTAGCAAGCTCACGCTGTGCGTTTTCTACCGCATTGCGAACTTCATGTATATCAATTTCTGAGACAATATCGAAAGATGGCATTATCCGTGACCTCCTGATAATCAATAAGTTGGCATGATAACCGCTTTCCATTGTCAGCAAAAGCTCTATACTCAGATTAGCGGGATCTTGCTATTTCCATTCAATATTACAACGTCTTGCAACAAGGGTATATTATGAAGATAACCGTTCTTGGCTGTGGCGCTATAGGAAAACTGTGGCTGGCAGCATTATCACAACGAAAACACCAAGTACAAGGTTGGCTAAGGATCCCCCAGCCTGATTTACCTGTTCATATTGACGAAATTAATGGAGAAGCATTTGACCAGCCGATCCCAACTAATGACAATGACCATCTTGCCAACAGCGAATTACTGATTGTCTGCCTGAAGGCCTGGCAAGTATCTGATGCGGTTAATAATCTACTCCCCAAACTTTCATCTGATTGCCCAATCTTATTACTACACAATGGCATGGGTTCCCAAGAAGAATTGTTATCTGCGCCTAATCCAATACTCCTTGGCATCACGACTCACGGCGCATATCAGAATGACCAACAGGTTTATCATACGGCTTCTGGACTAACACATATTGGCTCTGCAACATCAAATGCAACTGCACTTAGCTCTCTGGCCGATATTCTGCATCAGGCTTTACCGGACGTTGCATGGCATAATGAAATTCTCTCTATTAGTTGGCTAAAACTCGCGGCTAACTGTGTCATAAACCCACTCACTGCGATTTATGAATGCCGGAATGGCGATTTGCTTCGCTACCCGGAACAACTAAATGTTTTGTGTGAAGAAATCATTCAGGTTATGGAGCGAGAAAACATACATACTTCCATCAGTCACCTAACTGCCTATATCTACGATGTTATTGAGCGCACAGCAAAAAACTACTCTTCAATGTTGCAAGATATCCGCGCAAAACGTCACACTGAAATTGACTATATCACTGGATATCTATTGCGCCAGGCCCGTGCTCATGGCCTGCCTGCTCCTGAGAATACTCGTCTATATAACCTGATAAAATGTAAGGAAGGTGATTATGAACCATTCAGCCCTCATCTGCCTGGTTCATGGCAGTGAAAAAGTAAACAAAAGCGCCCTGCTTCAGACTCATCATTGAGGCTCCCCTGATGGGAAGCCTCTAAGTATCGTCATTAAGGCCGATAAACTTTCACATTATCAAACCCCTGCTCACACAAATAAAGCGCCTGCAAACGGCTCATCACTCCGCGTTCACAATAGAGCAGATAGGTTTTCTCTTTGGGTAAATCGCCAAACTGGCTGCTTAATTTATAAAACGGCAGTGATTTGATTTCTACGCCATTCATCTGCAATGGCCGATCATCCTGCTCATCAGGTGAACGAATATCCAGTAATACATCAGTTGGCGCGAATTCAGTGACTGTTTCAACTTCGACGACTTGCTCACTGCTTTGTTCTGCGATCTGGCGGATATCAATATTCTGAGCTTCACTGATGACTTTTTCCAGAATATCAAAATCGAAATTAGCCTCTTCCGCTTCAATTTTGGCTTTAACCGCTTTTACAGTCGGACTTTTTGAAATAACACCACAAAATTCAGGCATCGTACGGGCAAAATCTTCCGTGCCAATTTCGCGTGCCAGTTTGATAATGTGCTCTTTATCATGAGAAATCAGCGGCCTCAGAATCAAAGTGTCCGATGCATTATCAATCAAACGCAGATTGGTCAGCGTCTGGCTGGAAACCTGTCCCAACGCCTCACCGGTAACAATAGCCTGCACGCCATAGCGTTCTGCAACTTTAGATGCCGCCCTTACCATCATTCGTTTAAGCACCACCCCCATTTGGCCGTCATCAACTTTTTCTAGAATTTCAGCAACGACAGGTTCAAAATCCACGGCAACGAAACGAACTTTATGGGAGCGACCAAAGCGGTTCCAAAGATAATGAGCAACCTGCTTCACACCAATTTCATGAGCAGAACCACCAAGATTGAAGAAACAATAATGAACACGGCAGCCACGGCGCATCAACATATAGCTGGAAACACCAGAATCAAAACCACCAGAAATCAGAGACAGCACATCTTCCTGCGTTCCGATAGGAAAACCGCCAATGCCTTCATAACGGGCTTTCACCAGAATCAGTGTATCCTGCTCAATTTCCAGATTAACAGTAACATCAGGATGAGTCAGTTTTACTTTCGCAGATTCAATGTGCTGGTTTAAACCACCACCGACATAGCGCTCTACTTCATTTGAAGTAAACACATGTTTACCACGGCGTTTAACCCGTACACAAAATGTTTTGTTGTGGAGCAATTCGCCATAAGCCTCATAAGCTTGTTCAAAGATATGATGCATATCACGAAATTCACATTCTTCCACTTGCAGAATATGGTGGATACCGGGGATACGTGTCAGCGCATCACAAATTTGAGAGCCAAGGTTTTCATCTTTAGTACGAACTTCGATATTATCCCAATGGCGAACTACTGCAATATTATCCCCCAAGGCTTTGAGCACATTGCGAATATTACTGGTAAGAATTTTAATAAAGCGCAAACGGACAGTTTGGCTCTTAATCGTGATTTCTGGGAATAATTTAATAATAAACTTCATAGTGAGTTATAGTAGTCGTTAGGAGTTTTGATAAATGAAACTGACATCATGTTCTGGTAGTAAAATCAAGCTGCGGAGTATAGCACTATCTCACGACATAGCGCGCAAAAAATACAAAACCAGTTAAGGATTTGTTTGCACCAACATAATAGGATAGTCTGCAACCCTCAGGCGAACTCTAAATAGTAAAAAGATTATGCCAAAGAAAAACGCAACATCAGAAAGCCCAGACAGTACACCAGAAACCACACCAGCAATGACATTTGAAAGCTCATTAAAAGAGTTGGAGCGCATTGTCGTCCGTCTGGAATCCGGTGAACTGGCACTGGAAGAAGCCTTGAACGAGTTTGAGCGTGGTATTCAGTTAGCCCGTCAAGGGCAACAGACGTTGCAACAAGCAGAACAGCGGGTGCAAATTCTTCTTAACGATGACGCCCAATCTCCGCTAAATAACTTCTCCCCGGATACTGAGTGAGCCTATGTCTGAACAAAACCCAATTCAATTCAAAGAACAGCTTAAGACCTGTCAACAACGCGTTAATAACGTTCTGACAAACACATTATCTTCATTAGTATTTGCCAACCCACTGGTTCAGACAATGCAATATGGTGCTTTACTTGGTGGCAAACGTCTGCGTCCATTTTTAGTTTATGCCACAGGTGACATGTTCGGATTATCTGCCAATAATCTGGATGCACCAGCCGCAGCAGTCGAATGCATTCATGCTTTTTCGTTAATCCATGACGACTTACCCGCAATGGATAACGATGATTTACGCCGTGGGCAACCAACTTGCCACATCAAATTTGGTGAAGCTCACGCTATTTTGGCGGGAGATGCATTACAGTCTCTGGCATTTGAAATCTTATCTAAAAGAGAAATGCCAGATGTGACAGCAACTGATCGCCTTAAAATGCTTTCTGAGCTGGCAACAGCCAGTGGTATCGCCGGTATGTGTGGCGGTCAAGCCCTGGACTTAGAAGCTGAAGGCAAACAGATTGATCTTCATGCGTTGGAACAAATTCATCGTCACAAAACGGGGGCCCTTATCCGTTGTGCTATCAGAATGGGAGCCTATGGCGCGGGCCAGAGTGGACATGATGCCTTACCTGAATTGGATCAATACGCCCAAGCTATTGGCCTCGCTTTCCAGGTTCATGACGATATTCTTGATGTCATTGGCGATACCGAAATGATTGGGAAGCGTCGGGGCAGTGACCAACAATTAAGAAAAAGTACCTACCCGGCATTGCTGGGGTTAGAACAAGCACAGAAAAAAGCGCACGAGCTGTACCAAGAAGCGCTAGAAGCATTGAATAAACTGGAAGAAAAATCCTATAACACAACAATGCTACGTGCACTTGCCAGCTTCATCATTGAACGTAACAACTAATTGCCTATCCCAATAGGCGTTATTGTTGCATAAAATAGCCTAATGGGATGGGCTCTAAGGCCGTTGGTAAATTTATCCGCCAGCAGTTCTATTAATAAACACTTCTTAACGAGCATCAAATGAGCATTGATATAGCCAAATACCCAACATTGGCATTAGCGGAAAATCCTGAAGAACTTCGTATGTTGCCAAAAGAGAGCCTGCCGAAGTTATGTGATGAACTTCGGCAATTCCTGCTAAACAGTGTCAGTCGCTCCAGTGGTCATTTTGCCTCCGGTCTTGGTACCGTTGAGCTGACTGTGGCATTGCATTATGTCTATAAAACGCCTTTCGATAAACTAGTATGGGATGTTGGTCATCAGGCTTATCCGCACAAGATCCTGACAGGACGCCGGGATCGTATTGATACTATCCGTCAGAAAAATGGACTTCATGCCTTCCCTTGGCGGGATGAAAGTGAATACGACACCTTGTGTGTCGGGCACTCATCTACCTCTATCAGCGCTGGATTAGGTATGGCAATTGCCGCTCAACGCGAAGAAAAAGGCCGCCGCACAGTCTGTGTTATTGGTGACGGCGCTATAACAGCGGGTATGGCCTTTGAAGCGATGAACCACGCGGGGGATATCGACCCGGATATACTGGTCATTCTTAATGACAACGAAATGTCTATCTCAGAGAACGTCGGAGCGTTAAATAACCATCTGGCTCAACTTCTTTCCGGTAAGCTTTATACCACACTGCGGGAGGGTGGAAAAAAGGTCTTTTCTAACCTGCCACCCATTAAAGAATTACTGAAAAAAACCGAAGAACATATCAAAGGGATGGTCATTCCCGGCACGATGTTTGAAGAACTAGGCTTTAACTACATAGGGCCGATTGACGGGCATGATGTGCTGACGTTAACTCAGACGCTGAAAAACATGCGTGAGCTGAAAGGGCCACAACTCCTGCATATCATGACCAAAAAAGGTCGTGGCTATGCACCAGCCGAAAAAGATCCTATCAGTTGGCATGCAGTGCCTAAATTTGATCCGGCTAGCGGTACATTACCCAAGAGTTCAGACAACCGCCCAACTTTCTCCAAAATATTTGGAGACTGGCTATGTGAAGAAGCCGCTAATGATAAAAAACTGATGGCAATCACCCCGGCTATGCGTGAAGGCTCCGGTATGGTGCGATTCTCCCGCGAATATCCGGATCAATACTTTGATGTCGCTATCGCAGAGCAACATGCCGTGACTTTTGCCGCTGGTCTGGCAATTGGTGGCTACAAGCCAATTGTCGCTATCTATTCAACATTCCTGCAACGGGCTTATGACCAAGTTATTCATGATGTCGCAATCCAGAATCTGCCTGTATTGTTTGCAATAGACCGTGGCGGTATCGTTGGCGCAGATGGTCAAACACATCAAGGCGCTTTTGATCTCTCATTCCTTCGTTGCATTCCCAACATGGTGATTATGGCACCGAGTGATGAGAACGAATGCCGCCAAATGCTGCATACCGGCTATCATTACCAGCAAGGCCCGGTAGCTGTACGCTATCCACGAGGAGCAGGAACTGGCGCAGAATGCCAACCATTTGAACAGTTGCCCATGGGTAAGGGTGTTATTCGCCGTCAGGGTAAAAAGGTAGCAATTCTGAACTTTGGCACTCTGTTACCCGATGCAATAACAGCAGCAGAATCACTGGACGCGACTGTCGTTGATATGCGTTTTGTTAAGCCACTGGATAAAGAGCTGGTTCTGCAAATGGCTGGCAGCCATGATTTACTGGTCACTTTGGAAGAAAACGCGGTTATGGGCGGTGCCGGCAGTGGTGTCAATGAACTGCTGATGCAGGAAGGTCAGCTTGTGCAAATTCTGAATATCGGCCTGCCTGACCAATTTGCGCCACAAGGCAGCCAGGAAGAAATCAGAGCGGATTTAGGGCTTGATGCCGCAGGTATTCAAAATAGTATCAATAAAAGGCTATTTTCCTGAGTGTATAGGGATAATAGGATATTTATCCTATTATCCTCAGACCTGAATCAAACTAAACTGCTGGCCTTCAAACATTTTAAGTAAATTAGCAGAAAAAAGTACGAAAAAGTTCAAAAAACATTAAATAAATGAGTGTGGTATCTAATACCATTAACAGAGAATTGAAAAGAAATCAGTAGATAAAAGAACATTATCTGAATAAATGGGTATGCAAAAGCTTTCTAGCCGTTATTTTACGAAGTAAGCCATAAAGAAATAGCGCAATAAAAAATGGATAAAAAGGTTAATTCGGTAAGGTTTAAACTCTGAAAAAAGCTTGGAAAAATAACGATATGAATTGATTTTAGCGTTAAATCATATTTAAGGTATAAAAAGAGACATGGTTTAAATCAAACGGTAGAAAAACAATGCTATTAAACGGGATAAAATAGTGTAAAACAAGTTTAAACCGGTGTATTTAATGTATCGTTTTTTTGCATAAAAAATGCAGCATAATAACGATTAAAATAACCCAGTTCGTATTCGGTTAAATCATGTGTTTTCGGGTTTTGTTATTCAGGTTTTCTATGAAAGATTATTTAACTGGTTTGTGAAAAAGTTTACCCCCCGGTTGAAAACTTTATTAAATTCGATTCATTTTGGAAAATAGGTTGTGATTAACCGATTAATATTCTTATTTATCCTTTTTTACCGAGTGTATAAGCATTAATAAAGCCAATTGTTTTTCTCATTTTTGCTGATAGGTTTATGATGGGCAGGTTTTAAACCGTTATTATAAAGCCATTTTTTTAACCTCTGGGTTTAATCGGTATAATAAGGTTTTAACCGTTGTTTTTACTGCTTTTAACACTTGCTTTTTATTAAGTTTAATCATCATGGTATTTTACATTTAATCAACGTTAATCATACTCACTTTATCTTTATTGACGCTGTTTTACTGGCAATTCTGAGCCGTTTTTATAAGTCTTTTATCTTCATAAATCAATCCGTAAATAGCTTGGTGGTATAAAGACACCCCTTTATGTTTTTTCGGATAATATTATTTTTATCGCTGATTTATTTTAAGTTTTATGTTAATGATTAATGTCATTTAAAAAACTACACTTATAGTTAAATCCGTCTTTTATATAAAAGCTTTAATACATCTGTTTTCGTGCTTTTAAATGGTTATGGCAGGTTAGGTAAACGTAAAATAAGCGAAGGATAACGTCGTTGATAAATACATTAAACATGATAGGGAATAAGCGGTTTTAGTCACTCTGTACCTTTTCAAAATCTGGCATTAATGGATACCTGTTTTTTTATCCTCAGTTAACTAATCATCGAAAAAAACAGCTTACTGATTGACATCTACTTAAATGATGTTTAAATAAATCGGTAAACTCATTTAATAATGGGTATTTAAGCGTTAATAGATCACGGAAATAGCTTGGAAAAATAACGATATGAACTGATTTTAGCGTTAAATCACATTAAAGCATAAAAAGAGGCATGATTTAAATCAAACCGCAGAAAAGCAATGCGATTGGACGGGCTAAAATAGTGTAAAACAAGTTTAAACCAGCGCATTTAATGCATCGTGTTTTTGCATAAAAAAATGCAACATAATAACGTTTGAAATAATCCAGTTCGTATTCGGTTAAATCATGTGTTTTCGGGTTTTCTATGAAAGATTATTTAACTGGTTTGTGAAAAAGTTTACTCCCCCGGTTGAAAACGTTATTAAAGTCGGTTCCTTTTAGAAGGTAGATTGTCTGATTAACCGATTAATCTTTTTATTTGTCTTTTTTTACAGGGTATATAAGCATTAATAAAGCCAACTTTTTTCTTATTTTTCATTGATGGATTTATGATGGATAGGTTTTAAATTGTTATTAAAATCCATTTTTTAACCTCTGGATTCAATCGGTATAATAAGGTTTTAACCGTTGTTTTTACTGTTTTTAACACTTTCTTTTTATTAAGTTTAATCATCATGGCATTTTACATTTAATCAACGTTAATCATACTCGCTTTATCTTTATTGACGTTGTTTTACTGGCAATTCTGAGTCGTTTTTATAAGTCTTTTATATTCATAAATCAATCCGTAAATAGCTTGGTAGTATAAAGACACCTCTTTTTTTACGGAAAATATTCTTTTTCTTGCTGATTTATTTTAAGTTTTCTGTTAATGATTAATGTCATTTAAAAAACTGTACTTATAGTTAAATCCTCCTTTTAAAAATCTGGTATTAATGGATACCTGTTTTTTTATCCTCAGTTAACTAATCACCGAAAAGAAAACGCTTGCCGATCGCTAAAAAAGGGAAAACAAGTAAAAAGAGAAAATGCATCATGTTAAAAAAATGACAAATCTGTAAAGTGATTCTCATTTCGAGTATTGTAGTGATATTACTCAATGGATCCCAAATAGGATATATCCAGTCAATCAGTTATAACGACACCTGTTCTATATCGAATAGTTTTACTGCTTGAATTTTCATTGAGTTGTTGAATGTTTTCTCCGGTGTTATTGCCGCTAATTTAGCGACCAAAATACCCAAGGTTAAATGGCCTGAGTCCAGTGGAGTTCCAGACTCAGATATCATTAGTTGCTTAGTGTAACCTGTCCAACTTTATGGGTCAGTTCACAAGGGCAAGCGCTTTTTTTAACGTAACCAAAATGGTGGATCGTCTGGGCTTAAAGCATCGTATTCTTCAAGGGGGCGATCTTTATCATCTATATAATGTGGTACATCAGTTATCCCTATTTTAAGTGGCTGATAAATTCCCCAGCTACTATAAAATAACTTGGCTGATTCTATACATGTGTCAATCCCATCAAGATATTTTATAAAATACACGTCAGAGTCAGTCAAAAAATCATCTCTTATTTCTTTTACTAAAAAAGAAATTTTTTCAAGCTCATATTGCCTTATATATTTCTTATAAAGCCTATCCAATATTTTTTGACTTTCACAATCATTGACTTTGCTATATAAGAAAGTGAAAAAATTGATCATATCTGAAGGTGAATCAAGTTCCACCATAGAACTTCCCCCCATAAAGCCTACATGTTTCACATTAAATTACCTCTTAAATTGTATGTCTGTTGGTTTAATTATTCCGCCCGACTTTTGAACAACCCCTCTAATAATGGCATCTTCTTGAGCCGCAGAAACAATCTGCCCACGAACATCAATGATGACTCGTTGTTTCATCCCCGCAGGTA